>JBGOVN010000087.1:0-5577 GCA_041478155.1 Bacteroidota bacterium
CTCTGCGAAAAGCGCAGGGGAAAGGGTCGGTCGCGGGCTTCCTGAAGAATGTCCAACAGGCCATTAACGTCAACGATATCGACGCAGCGATTACGGCGTGCGATAAACAGCGCGGCTCTTGCGCCAACATCCTGCGTACCGGGCTGGAACGCTACAAGATGGTTATCGAAGAGGGAGACATTAAGGGTCAGAAGGCGATCATGGACGACGTCAACCATTCGATCGAGGAGGCGACGATGCTCGAGGTACCGTTGCTTGAGCGCAACCTTGTTGCGATGTCGACGATCGCGTCAATTTCAACGATGGTCGGACTGCTCGGAACGGTTATCGGAATGATCCGTTCGTTTGCTGCGATGGCACGCCAGGGTGCACCTGATGCCGTTCAGCTCTCGCGCGGAATTTCTGAAGCTCTGATCAACACGGCCGGTGGAATCGCCGCGGGTATCGGCGGGATCGTTGCCTACAACTTCTTCGTTACGAAAGTCGACAACTTTACCTACATGATCGATGAAGCGAGTTACTCGATCGTGCAGTCACTGACGAGCCGAAAAACCAAAAAGTAACGAACACTGAAGGAAGGTTATGGCCAAACATAAAAAAGGTCGCGTCAATCTGCGGATGGACATGACGCCGATGGTGGACGTCGCGTTCCTCTTGCTGACGTTCTTCATGCTGACGACCCAGTTCAAACCTATGGAAGAGGTATCGATTGAATTGCCGAGCTCGCACTCGGCCTTCAAGCTGCCCGAATCGGATATCCTGATGATCTCGGTGAGCAAGGATGGAAGGATCTTCCTTGGTGTCGATTCTCAAATTCTTCGCGAACACCTTTTCGGCGTCCAGAACAAGTATAAGGCCGGGATTGAAGTGGACAAGAGCCAGCTGGGAAACCTCATCATCCAGGCTCGGATCGCAAGCCCCAAGCTGAGAACAGTCGTCAAGGGAGACAAGCACGCTCCGTACGGACCCATCGAAGATGTGCTCGATGTACTGCAGAAGGCCCGGGTCACTCGATTCAACCTTGTCACAGATTTTCAGAAAGGTTAAGGGAAAACTACCATGGCAGCCGTCGAAAGTGGCCAACCAAGAAGTCACGGCAAGACCAAGAAACACAAGAAAAAAAGAAGGCTCGGTGTTCGCCTTGATATGACGCCGATGGTCGATGTTGCGTTCTTGCTCCTTACGTTCTTTATCTATACGACGACAATGAGCAGGCCCGCGACGATGGAGCTGAACCTCCCACCCGACGACAAAGTGAAGGTTGAGGTCGCAGAATCGAATTTGCTCACGCTCCGGGTGACGCCCCAGGGGGCAGTCTATTGGAATCTCGGAACGGAACTCCCGCAAAAAATCGAGTTCAGCGCTGTCCGGCCGTTCCTTCTTGAACACAGCCGCTCAAATCCGAAGCTGATAACGCTCGTGAAGGTTGACCGGGACGGAACGTACGACATGATGGTCAATCTCATGGATGAACTCAATCTTGCGAACATCACACGATTCAGCCTCGCGCCGTTGGTCGATGCCGACAAGGCGCTGATAAAAAAAGCTGGGTGAGAAAGGAATGTCACTATGCCTGAAGAAATGATCATAGCGTTTCCAGTCGATTACGGTGCAAACGAGCTCAAGAAGGCGTACCAGAAATACCTTTCGCGCGCGCTCGCTGTTGCGACAGGTGTGATGCTAACGGGCGTCGGAACATACTGGGGTGCCGTGAAACTTGCCGAGGAGGACGAGCCTCCGCACATGGTGAGGATCATGAAGTACACTGACCTGGGTCCGCCTCCCTCAATTCAGAATGCACAGGCGCCGGCAGTAGCTGTCTCAGCTCCGGCTGTGAAACCCAGCGTCGGCATACCCGTACCTGTCCCGGACGCTGAAGTGAACCCTGAGCAAACGATCGCGACACAGCAGGAATTGAGCCAGGCAATCAACCCAAGCGAAGCGACAAGCAGCGGCGGCGATATCAAGATTGAAGATGACGGCCCGCCACCCGACTTCGTTCCATACGAGAAGGAACCGGTCATCGTAAAGAAGGTCGAGCCGAAATATCCTGAAATCGCCCTTCGTGCCGGCCTCGAAGGCAACGTCATCACGAAGGTGTGGGTTGATAAAGAAGGAAAGGTCCACAAAGTGGTTGTTCTTAAGAGCGATGCCGAGATTTTCAACCAGGCCGCGGTTGATGCTGCCTCACAGTGGGTGTTTACACCCGCCGTAATGCAGAAGGGTCCGGTTGCCGTGTGGGTCTCGATTCCTTTTAGATTCAGGCTCTCGAACAAGTAACAAGGCGGTCTTTTTCACTTGCAAGCTGACGAGTGGCGGGGAACAACGCGGGTCGTTGTTCATACTTGTCAGCTTGTTCTATGTTGGGCCAGAGGATGCGTGAAAGGCTTACGGTCAAAGAGTTCGAGTTCTCACCATCAATCGGATACGCCGTTTCGGCCGTGACGTTTGCCTTCGGTATGGTGATCGTGAGTGGATTGTTCATTCCGACGACAGTCCCGTTGCGGTTTCGCCTGACATTCGGAGTTGTACTGACGCTCCTCGGCATCTATCGATTTGTAGTCACCCGCATGAAATCTGCGGACTCTCGTATGAAGGATGAATGAGGCGGATCGATTTTGTTGTCGTAGTTCTTTTTCTCTGTTTCCTAGGGTGCCGGGAACGTCCCGTAAAGCCGCCGGAAACGGCGACATCCGGTCACACGACGATGCTTGTTACCGAGGCCCTCGAGCCGCTGTTACTGGCAGAATCACGGGAATTCACGCGCATTTATCCTGGCGCGATTGTCTCCGTCGTCGGAACCTCGACCCGTGAAGCGATCGTGATGATGTTGAACGACAGTGTCAAGACGCTCTGTATCGACAGACGGTTGAATGAAGAGGAGTGGAACGTGGCCAAAAGCGCCGGGATGCCCCTGGCAGAAAATAAAATTGCGGAAGACGCACTCGGCGTGATTGTTCATCGGAATAATCGAATGAAAGAGGTGTCGTTTAAATCGCTCCGGGAAATTCTCAACGTAGATGCGACGAGCTGGAGCAGCCTCCCGGAATCGCGGTTGTCCGGTTCCATCGAGCTGGTGTTAACAGGAAAGAATTCGGGGTCGTACGAACTCTTGCAGCGTCAATTCTTTCATCTCGCTAAAGACATCGTCCCCTCAGTCCTCACGAGGAGTCATCAGGAGTCGATCGCGTATGTTGCCGAGCACCCGGCTGCTATCGGATTCGTTTCAGTTGCAACGCTCAGTTCCGTTTTGGGCAGAGTCAAGATTGTTGCAGTCGAGTCGGCAGTTGTGGATGAAGGAGACAAGTTCGTAAAGCCCAGTCAAATGAATATCTATCGTTCACTTTATCCATTGCATTATTCTTTGTATCTTTACAATGCTGAAACGCGGGCCGGCGTTGGGGCGGGCTTCGGTACGTTTGTGATGACTGTCTCAGGGCAAAAGGTCATCCAGGACGCGGGCCTCGTGCCGGTCTCGATTCCCAATCGAATTATCCAGATTAACGCGGAGTAGCTTCGAATGAAACGAATTTTCTCTTGTTGCCTCTTCATGTGTTTCGGCATCCTTGTCGCTGAGGGTCAACCACAGTTGGACCCGGGAAAGGAACTCTTGAGGGACCGCAAGTATAACGACGCAATTACGTTCTTCAAACAGGTTACTCAACTCCATCCGCGCGATTCGAAGGCGTGGTATTATCTCGGCCGGGCGTTCCTCGGGGTGAAGATGTACGACTCTGCTGAGGTCGCGGGGACGCGTTCGAAGGCGTTGGAGGACGACGAGCCCGACGTGTATGCCCTTCTCTCCGCTGCACAACGAGCTCAGAAAAATCTTGTGACCGCCTACGCAACGGCGAAGGCAGGTTTGAAGGTCAAGAAAGACTATCCGCCGCTTCTCGTTGAACTCGGCTCAGCACAACTTGCGATGGATTCCGCCGATGCCTCTCTCATTACGTTTACAAAGGCCAAAGAGATTGACCCCAACAACTCAGCGGCCTACGAGGGACTTGGCGATGCGTATTTGAGACAGGGAGTAACGCCGCTTGCGATTGTGCAGTATCAACATTCCCTCGAAATCGACTCACTGCAGGAAGGCCTTCTCTACAAGATGGCAAAGGCCCACGTGAAGGAACGTCAGTACTCCGACGCCGTCAAGGTGTACGAAAGGATCGTGGTTCTCGACCCCGCGAATCTCGTTGTACTGAAGGACCTCGGAAGCATCTACTACAGGGCTAAGCTCTATTCGAAGGCAGCCCGCGTCTTGAAGGAATACGCCGCGAAGAGTCCGACTGATAAAGATGTTCCGCCCATGCTGATGGAAGCACTCTACGCCAGCCGGCAGTACAAGGATGCTCTTGTCATCGCCGAGGTTCTCATCAAGACGGACGCGAAATCCGAGAAGACACTGCGCATCCTTGCGCACTCCTACGCGGAAGAGAAAAAGTATGATCAGTCGGTTGCGACCTACCAGAGGCTTGCCCAGATCGATACGATGAAAATCGACGACTACAAGCGGCTGGGACAGGCTTATCGCGGCCTCAAGAAAGACTCTCTCGCGGCGACGACGTGGGAGGAGGCGCTCAGGCTGGATACGACACAAGCTACACTCTTTGGGGAAGTAGGCGCATTGTGGATGGGGATGAAGAGTTGGAACCGCGCCGCAAAGATGTTTGAAAAACGGTTTACACTTGACACTACAGCAGTCAGTGCCTATATCAATTACAGCCTCTGTATGATCGCACTGGAACAATTTGACAGAGCCACAGGAGCTCTCCAAAAAACCCTCAGCCAAAATCAGAACTACGTCCCGGCCTACACGAAACTCGGGTTGTGCTACTTTTATATGAAGGACTATCCTGCATCGAGACAATGGTATGAAAAGGCCATCAAAGTAATCGATACGGCCGAAACCAAGTACCGGCTGGACCTGGCCGAGGCAAACCGGATGACCGGAGTGACGTATTTGCTAGAAAAGAAGTTCATCGAAGGCATTCCCTACCTGGAAAAATCGGTCCGCTTCAACGATAACGACTGGCAGTCTCATCTGCTCCTGGGCCAGGCGTTTCAGAACGTGCAGAAAAAAGACGAGGCCATTCGTGAATACAAGAAGACCTTGAAGCTCTCCCCCGATAACAAAGATGCCAAGAAGGGCCTCGAACTCCTTGAACCGAAATGACGGTCAGATCATTCATGAGTAATCCATCGAGAAAGGAAATGCAATGAAAAGGATTTTTTTCGCGATGTCATTTCTCCCGGTTCTTCTCCTGCAAAGCTGTTCAAAGAAGGCCGACGGGTCAAAAGTCAACGAATGGCAACAGTTCCAGGACCCGTATTTCAGGGTGACTTTTTCGTATGCAAAAGATTGGTACGTCCAGACTGAACCGGCCAAAGTGACGATTACCTCTACGCAAGATGCAATGCAGAAGTTCTTTGACCCGTACTCCAAGAATCCCCTCGGTGCGCAGCTGCTCGTCGTGGCTGAGAAGGTCGATACCGTCCAGGACCTTGTAAAATACGTGAACAATTACCGGGGTGATCTGGGCTCCTCGGGGTTTGACATTAAGCCCAACGAACAGAAAA
>JBGOVN010000247.1:0-3302 GCA_041478155.1 Bacteroidota bacterium
GACAACGCCATTAAGTCTGCGATCAAAGACCAGGAGGTCGCGGGCGTAGATATCATTACTGACGGAGAATTGCGACGGGAAACGATGGTGTATTTTTTCTCGAAGCGTATCCATGGCTTCGATTTCGACCACGCGAAGATGCATCCGATAGGAAACCTCGACCCCAACATCCAGATGCCGGACCCTGTCATCGTGGAAAAAGTAAAGTGGAAGCAGGGGCTGAACATGGACAAGCATTTTACCTTCCTCAAGGAGCATAGCGTTGCTGTTCCGAAAGTCTGTGTCACCGGACCTCAGATGCTTGCGAAACGTGCAACGAACGAGTTCTACAAGAGTGACAAAGAACTGATCTTCGACCTCGCCGATATTCTGAACGTTGAGCTGAAGGGTCTGGTCAAAGCTGGCTGCACGTTCATCCAGATCGACGAGCCGGTCTGGGTCGGCTATCCGAAGGATATGCCTTGGTTGATCGAAGCATTCAACAGGCTTGTCTCCGGCGTGAAGGCGAAAATCGCTGTGCATGCATGTTATGGCAACTATCAACTGAAAAAACTTTTTAAAGGGCAGTATGCGGACCTCTTTCCCGCCATTCTTGATGTTAACGCCGACCAGATCGCTCTGGAATTTGCCGTCTCCGACGGTGTCGGGCTTGAGCTCTTCAAGCAATACAAAACCGACAAGGAAATAGCGGTTGGAGTTATTGACGTGAAAGATGAAACAATTGAAACGCCGGAGGTCGTGGCGCAACGTATTCGAAAAGCCCTGGAATTCATCCCCGCGGAAAAAATGTATATCGTCCCCGACTGCGGAATGAAGTTCATGCCAAGGCAGAGGGCATTCGGAAAACTCAAAGCCATGGTTGAAGGGACTCGCATTGTCCGGAAAGAGTTGGGCGCGACCTGACGTGGCTCGAGGTAAGGTAAGGCGCAAAAAAGACGAGCCGATCGGCCCCACGTTTCCCTGGCTGAGAAACTTTAACGATTTTCTGGTGGGAAGTCTCAGGTCGGCCCGGAGGTTTGAGCCGGAACTATACATGGAGCAACTTGCCCATCAGGGATTTACACACGTGACGGTCAATGGCCTCGGCGTGAGTCGCCCGTTTGAATCGGGACCTCACGGGGATGTCTATTCGTGGTTCTATGACTACAGTCCTGACCTTGACCAGTTTGTCAACAGCGAGCTTCTCAAGGGCATCTATCCCGCTCCGTATTTGATAACGAATCTGGAATTCCTCAAACGCAACGTTGTGCTTGCATCGAAACACGGACTCATTCCGGGACTCCACATCAATTCGCCCCGCTCAATGCCTGAAGCATTTTGGAAAGAGTATCCTTATCTCCGAGGCGCCCGTGTCGACCACCCACGCGAAAGTTTCTTGCCCCGTTATACGCTAGCCATGGCCCATCCGGTCGTGCAGCAGCATTATCGGGAGTTGACAAGAAAAATAATGAATGAGGCGCCGCAGATCGGTTTCATCCATGTATGGACGAATGACAGCGGTGCGGGATTTGAATTCACCTCGTCCCTCTATGCTGGACGGAATGGGGGGCCGTACCTGATTCGTGAATGGAAAAACGATGAAGAAATCGAGAAAAAAGCTTCGGAAAATGTGTTGACCTACTATAGGTTGCTGCGCGATGAGGCAAGGAGTGTTAATCCTCAATTTCGGCTGGTGTGCGACCTCGGTCCTTTCTATAAAGAGAGGCAGCATATTATCAAAGGGCTGGGAGATGGAATGGACGCTGGGTCATTCGGTTATTTCGAGGGGCCCCAGTACAAGAATGAGAATCGGGAATTGAATAAGGTCGGCGCGCGCAATCATCGCAAGATTGAAATTGCCGATAACAACGTCCTCGGTGTTCCGTTCCCCCGGCTAGTATACGAACGCCTCAGAGAAGCGGCAAAACAGGGAGAGCAATCGATTCTGACAAACACAACACCCCGTTCGCTCGTGCCTTACGATATCAACGGCGAGGTGTTGCGCTCCGTGCAGCTCGGACTTCATCGGTCTCTCGACGCCACCCTGCAAACTATCTCGACTGAGTGGGTCGGGCCGCGGCATTCACGGGAACTCATCAACATCTGGAATCTTTCCGACCGTGCGGTCAGGTCATACCCTTCCGGCGTTCCATACAGCACATTCGCGTTTCCGTGGTTCCGGCTCTGGATTCGCCCGTTCGTCCCGAACGTCGATGCCATTCCGGAGGGTGAGAAGAAGTACTATGAGGACTATCTCATCGCAACGTTCAACAATCCCAACCGCGTGGATTTGAATAATGACATGATGTGGAATTTTCTCACGGTGAAACAGGCGGTACAGAAGAAAAAAGACATCGACCGGAACGTGCTCCCGCCCCTGGTGAAGGCGATAAAAAACGCGCGTGCGGTTGCACACACGACGGAGGCGTCCGCGAATGCTAAGAAGGTGTTTGAGGACCTGGAGGTCCGTCTTCGTGCGGCGAAATGTTATTACACCACGATGCGGAATGTGGCGGCATGGATTGAATCGGTCCACGGTTTTCTCCAGTCGACGTCCACAATTCGAAAACAAGCGTATCGAGGAAAAGTGAGGGAAATGGTAGAAAGTGAATTGCAGAATGCGAAGGATTTGCTTCGTTTGTGGGAGACGAGCCCGGTTGATTTCATCCCCGTCTCAAAATCGGGCGAATCACCGCACATCTACGGCGAAAACTTTGGTGAATTGCTGAAGAAGAAAATTGGACTTATGGAACGCCATAAGGAGGATGAACCCTTTATTGACCCGAACTACATGTGGAGAATCTCATCGGATCCATCACAAGAAACAAAGCACTATCAGATTCCATGAAACCACGACGCTTGTATCGACTACTCGCGTATTTGATTTCAGCTTCGTTCTTAAACGCAGTTGCCCAGGATCGAACCATCGACTATCGCTATGCGCCGGCGTACTATCACACGCAAATCGGCTTCGCGGATGACTGGCAGAAGACGATGGTGAACGAGAAGGGTTCGCTTCTCTACGATTTCGGTCCGGGACCGTACGTCAGACCCAACACAGTCATTGGCGTCGGACTGAAAGGCATCAAGGTTGAGCCTTCATCCCAAAGGCTCGAACACGCAGGCATTCCAATCGTAATCACCAAGCTCTCGGGCGAAGGGGTCACGCTGTCCGCCGAAGCTTTTGCGGTCGTACCGAAGGCCCCTCACACTTCAAAAAACGGCACTGTTAGTTCCCCCGTTCACCGCAAACTCGGATTGAATGGCGCACTTGCATGGGCAAATCCGGAAGGGAAGACGGATCCGGCGTTCCGTAACGTTGC
>JBGOVN010000083.1:0-5645 GCA_041478155.1 Bacteroidota bacterium
CTGAGGCTCATGAACTCGGGATCCGACAATTCGAAATGATGCCTGCTCTTAATGACCACCCCGCTTTCATTCGATGCCTCGCCGATCTTGTTGAAGCCCGACTTCATACCTCTTTTTCGCCCGCATCAAAGTGCATGAAGCTGTGGGAGGAAAAACCCGGGAGGTCAGTGCCTCTGCTTTGTCCCTGGTACCCGCAATAAAGATGGATTTTGAGTGGAGAGTGTTGAGTCCGGAGCATGACGGATGAGTCCCACAACGGGAGATTCAGGTCTCGGGCCTGTGTTGTGCGATTTGAGTCCCGGGACTTGACTCTCATTTGAATTGTTTGAATTAGGAGCTGAGAGAATCCGCTATACAAATTCAGGGAAAACTATTATATTGAGAAGGCGAGCCGGTCGCCTGAAGCCAATTTATCCAGGACTGACTAGCGCGTCATGAGAGTAGTTCTCACTTTGCCGACCCGGCCAACAACTCCCGACACTGAAGAGGTGAACGCATGCAAAGTTCTTCTGTTATAACGCGTTATCTGATCGCCGTCATTGGTTTTGCCGCCTGTTCGTGGGTATCCGCGTTTGCGCAGCAACCCGCTGTTTCTTTTGACGACAACATGATGCCTGATGCCTTTACGCAGATCCTGAAGGACGAATGGCTCTTTCTCAAGAACGAGACGGACGTATTTTTGAAGCAGACGGCAACGAGAGGCGAGTTTGAAACTTCTCCGGAGTTCGAAATGCGCATCGCAAAGGAAAAAGCGGCTTATGTCAATAAAGTAAACGCGCACAGCAAGGAGAAGAAATTCGACAAACGAGAATTCGGAGTCCTGCTCAAGGCAAATCTCAAATCCTATGATGCGAATTCCCAGACGTATTTGGTCTCCTGCCCGACAACGATTGAGGCGCCGTACGATATTCCGACGCTCATCTCTCAAGTCCCGTTCAACCCGTACGTTGGAATTACCGATACAGTTCGACGTGCGTACCGAACCTCTAAAGTCTACCTGAAGTTTGCGCCGGATTTCAAATGGAAGGTTGGCCGTGAAGTGGCTCGGGCGGCCAAGGTGATGGAATCGGACGCCTATTTTAAGGTGAAGCTGATGGTTGATTTATCGCAGGAAGATATTAAGAAGCAGGCAAGGTTGAAGATCGTCCCCAAAGAAATCACGCTCTTCGATCTTCGACAGAAGACAAATTACTGGAGAGAAGAGATCAAATAAAACCCGGCTCGATACCGGAACGAAAAGGGCGGCCCGAGAGCCGCCCTTTTTTTTTAGCTTACCCTTGGCCCCATCCTGTGAGATGGAGCGAACTTGCGATATCGTCTTCGCTCATTGAGATAAGCTCGCGAAACTCTTCCGGCTTAACGGTAAGAACGGGGCATAGCGAGGTGCGAACCACTTTTTCCGCGACGCTCCCCAGGGCGACGTGCCGCAGACCGGTACGTCCATGTGTAGAGAGGACGATTAAGTCAGCGTGAATATCGGCTGCCGCACGGACGATCTCCTTGGCAGGCGAGCCGTGCCTGATGAGGATTTTGATGCTCTGTGAGACGAGGCCGTTGTCCACAAGAAGGTGCGAAATCAACGTTCGCCGTTGTTCCTCAATAAGATCGCTATACAACAGATGCTGCGCGTCCGGCGCGGAGCCCTCCAAGCGCATCCCCCATTCAATCACGTGGACCACCGTAATCTCAGCTTCAAAGATTCGGGCGAGTTGTTCCGCATACTGCAGAGCGGAGAGTGAGAAAAGCGAACGGTCGACAGGTACGAGCATATTTCTGGGTGCTTTCATGGTTGCCCTCCATCATAGTCAAGAGTAGATGAATCAACGCTGTGGTACTATTCGTGCGAGTCAGATTCCGGCAAGGATTCCGACTCCGTTGGGATTATCCTTCCGCACCGATTGTATGTTTGAGGTCTTGTTCGTCAGGTGTCGAGGACCGAAGGCTCGAATGCTTGACAGTCAGCACGGGAACAGGTGAATGGTTGACGACCTTCTCGGCAACGCTCCCGAGAATAAAATGCGGCAATCCGGTTCGGCCGTTCGTCGTCATGACAACCAAGTCAATACCTTCTTCCAGCACGAACCGGATGATTTCCTTATACGCGACCCCTTGACGAACCACGGGCGTGACCATTATTTCTGCGTCTGAGTTTTCGAGCGCGACTCTCCCCACCGCCCGCTTTGTCTGTTCGACCGCATCCCGAAGGCTTATATCGGCTGTGTAGTCAATTGATGGAAAGGAGACGACGGGAACAATATCGACGACATTAATCAGGTAAATTCTCGAATTCCACATCCTTGCCAGTGCTTTTGCATACTCAAGCGCCTCGCGTGAGATCTCGGAAAGTTCCGTTGGGACCAGTATTTTGTTGAATGATTTCATGGTTTCCTCCTTCACTCGATCGAAATTCGCTTAGTAAGTTTGATAAGCGCAAGCAACGTGCCAGTTTTTCTCGGCGAAATTGTTCTGATATCTGAGTTTTCCGAAAGAATGATCCTATGGTTGAGAATATTTTCCAGATGTGAGAACCTCTCGATTGCCGACTACGACACCGGTTTCGCGGAGAGTTGGAATTTGAACCGAATCACCGTCCAGACCTGCACGGGTCCGGAATTCATAAGAGCCGGAGTGAAAACGTACTTCATCGCTGCTTCGACTGCGGATTGCGCGAAAACATCTCTTGGAATCTCTTTGATGACTACGGCTTTCTTCGGTTTGCCGTCCTTCCCAACCAGAATTTTCACCCACACGATTCCGTCGATGCCTGCCATGCGGGCCACCTCGGGATACTTCGGCTCTCCTGCACGAACAATCTGCGGTTCCTTCTCAATCGGAATGAATGCGTTCATGTCGGGTTCGTCGTCGATCCTTATATCCTGCGTCACCTGTGAATTGCCAGAGCCCTCCTTGTCGCCGATCGGGCTTTGCACAGCATTGAGTTCCTGTTGGGACGCGATGGTTTGCTCCGGATTGACTTGGGCGTCAGGGACCGGCACCGGAATGCCGATACTTGGTTTGAACGAAGATGAGCTTACTGCAACGGTGGGAAGAGCTTCCGTATTCGTGAGTGACGGGGGAGGGCCGAGTTCGCTGTACTTCAAGATGCGGAGCCTGACTGTTGGAGCGGAGTCATCATTCGCTCCCCATCGTTGGACTCCATAGTATGTGCCGAGCACGAAGAGCTCGATTGCTGTCGCTATGGCGAGGCCATAGACCGTAAACTTCTGTTGCCAACGACGGATGTCATCAGGTCTCGTGAGGATATCGATGTCCGATAAAGTGTGAACCGCTTCCACGACGAGCCTCCTTTCTGCGTTCCCCCGGTCATGCGCCTTTTATGCAAATGCGCGTTCCCTCGCTTGGGCGCGGATCGGTTCGATACGACAAGAATGCGTAATTTTTATCGATGGTCGCAACATCGCCGAGACAGCACAGTACTTGGTTGTCGATAAATCGATTGCACGTTCGACGTCGAGGCGATTGATATCTTCTCCGAAGAGTACGTACTCGATGTGAATTTCGCTAAAGACGAGCGGGTGTTCCTCGCTAACAACTGCCTCCAGATGGATTTCAAAATCCTGGAATCGAACTCTCTTCTTCTTCAGAATTGAGGCAACATCGCTCCCCGTGCATCCTCCGAGCGCAAACAATAGTAATTCCTTCGGGCGGGCTGCGCCATTGCTGCCGCCAAGACTTTCCGGCCCGTCCATCATGACCCAGTGGTTTGAATCGGACTTTGCCGCGAACGTAACCCCTTCCAAATGCTTTACGACGGCACGCTTTGTTGCCATTGTCGGTCCCTTCTCTTATTAACACTGTCAGCAGCCTCTATGATCATGGGGATATACTGGTCGAGACTGTCCTGTTTCCTCGGGTCGAGCGTATTCGGCCCGCTGAAATCGGATGCTTCCCACCCGCTAAACAAAACCTGGAGTGCGCGAACCGCTTTCATGTAGTCGTCGAGAGACCTGATGACAATTCCCTGGACCGTCTCGACAATCTCCGGCAGGCCATGATTCAAGAGGCATTGCTCGGTTTGGCCGGTTCCGCAAATCCCCTGGCCGCTCTCGTAGAGGCACTGAGCGCACACGCGCCGGCGAATGGCCTCTTCGTACTCATTCATCCTGACCATGACCGTTTGTCCTTTCTCGTTCGACACCGTGAACGGTTGGAACTGATGGATTTTGTTTTGCGTCGTGATTGACATACGATTTCTCCAGTCGTTCGTACATGCTCCATCTCGCGTTGACATCCTCTTGCGCGAGAGTCTGCAGAATTTTCGCCCGCTCGGGTAGACTCTTCTCCAAGGAGCTGAAGCGTGTTTCTCTTTTCATGAACTCGTGAAGAGGTAGTTTTGGAGCCTTCGAGTCAATCTTCAGCGGATTCTTCCCTTCGGCGGCAAGCGACGGGTTGTAGCGCAACAATGGCCAGTATCCTGTCTCGACTGCGATCTTTTGGTTGACCATGCCCTGGGAAATATCAAGCCCGTGGGCGATGCAATGCGCGTAGGCGAGGATCAGCGACGGCCCGTCGTAGGCTTCCGCCTCGATGATCGCTCGAAGCGTCTGTGCGTCGTTCGCTCCCATTGCGATACGTGCCACGTAGACAGTGCCGTACGTCATTGCCATCAGAGCAAGATCCTTCTTGGCCGTCGGCTTGCCGGATGCCGCAAACTTTGCCACGGCCGAGCGTGGGGTAGACTTGGACATCTGCCCGCCTGTGTTCGAATACACCTCGGTGTCAAGGACGAGGATGTTGACATTTTTCCCGGATGCGAGGACGTGATCGAGTCCGCCATAACCGATGTCGTAGGCCCAGCCGTCTCCTCCCACAATCCACACGCTTCGTCGCACCAGATTGTCTGCGAGACTCAGGAGATTCTTCGCCACAGGATTCTCGCTCTGCACGAGTTTCTTCTTCAAATGTTCAACGCGTTTTCGTTGCTCGTAGATTTCTGTTTCGTTCGTTTGTTTTGCTTCGACGATATCAGCGGCTAGTTGACCTCCGATCTCCTGCGAAAGAACCTTGACCAATTCTTGTGCGGTCTCTTTGTGCTTATCGGCGGCGATTCGCATGCCCAGTCCGAATTCGGCGTTATCCTCGAAGAGTGAATTCGACCAGGTCGGCCCTCGACCTTCGCTATTCGTTGTCCACGGAGCGGTTGGAAGATTCCCTCCATAAATTGACGAACAGCCGGTTGCATTGGCAATGATCGCTCGATCTCCGAATAATTGTGTCACAAGTTTGATGTAGGGAGTTTCACCGCATCCCGAGCAAGCCCCTGAGTATTCGAAGAGCGGTTGCAGGAACTGTGAACCTTTGACCGTCTCAGTCTTTACGAGTCGTCGATCTGCCTCGGAAAGCGCGAGGAAGAACTCATAATTCTCTCGCTCCGGATTTCGCAACGGAGCCTGAGGGCTCATGTTCAGGGCTTTGTGGTTCGGGTCTGTTTTGCTCACAACGGGACAAACTTCTACGCAGATCGTGCACCCGGTGCAGTCTTCCGGTCCGACCTGGACCGAATATTTCATTCCCTTGAATTCGTTGCCGCGATAGTCTATTGATTTAAACGTCTTCGGTGCAGAGAGAAGCTCGCCGGCGTCGAACACCTTTACGCGAATCGTTGAATGCGGGCAGACGAGTGC
>JBGOVN010000250.1:0-3257 GCA_041478155.1 Bacteroidota bacterium
CGATGGGAGCCCCGTCGTCACTGAAACCAACCGCGCCTGCGCTCGCCAATTCCGCCATCGGCGACAATTCCAAACCCATGCGGCCTTTGGTTGCAGCGGCAATCGGATACACGTCGACAATTCCATCCGCAACTTGCTTCGCTTTTTCATGGATATAGCGTACGACAGATTCGTCATCGATTGCCGGATTCGTGTTCGGCATACAGCACAGCGCCGTAAATCCGCCTGCGGCTGCCGACCTGCATCCCGATTCAATCGTCTCCTTGTGTTCATATCCGGGTTCCCGCAAATGGACGTGCATGTCGATGAAACCCGGGACAACGATGCACTGTTCGAGGTTCACGACTGTATACGATGAATCGGCGCTCACCCTCTTTCCCATTTTCTCGATCCGACCCTCGACGACGAGAAGGTCCATCATCTCATCCTTCCCCGAAACCGGGTCTATCAACCTTCCGCCTTTCAAGTGAAATTTCATCTATTCCTCTTTCTTAGTTTGATGTTCCCAGGAGATACAGAACAGCCATGCGCACGGCAACTCCGTTCGTCACCTGCTGGAGTATGACCGAATGTTCACTGTCCGCAAGGTCGGCAGAGAGCTCAACGTCGCGGTTGATCGGTCCGGGATGCATGATGGTGATCGGCTTTGACGCCTTGTCAACCTTTTCCTTTGTAACGCCAAAGTAACGATGGTATTCCCGCAACGACGGAAACAACCCGCTTTTCTGCCGTTCGAGTTGAACGCGCAAGACATTGAGAGCATCGACTCTGGGTATAAGCTCCCCGAGGTCATGATAGACTTCAACGCCGAGACGTTCGATCTCCCGTGGAATCAGCGTCGCGGGACCGCAGACGGAAACTTTCGCGCCCATCGCAGACAAACCGTAAATATTTGACCGGGCAACGCGGCTGTGCAGGATATCCCCAACGATCCCGACGCGCAATCCTTCGAGCGATCCAAATTTTTCCCGAAGCGTAAACATATCGAGGAGGCCCTGCGTGGGATGTTCGTGTGCCCCGTCTCCCGCGTTCACGATATTCGACTCGACAACGCGACTCAAGAAATCGGCGGCCCCCGGCGACGGATGACGAAGCACAACCATGTCGATCTTCATCGCTTCGATATTTCTTGCCGTGTCTTTGAGCGTTTCCCCTTTCGTGACGCTGCTCCCTGCGGCAGCAAAGCTGACAACGTCTGCCGAGAGCCGGCGTTCGGCAAGCTCGAACGAGATACGCGTCCTGGTGGAGCTCTCGAAAAACAAATTCACGACGGTTTTTCCCTGCAGTGGCGGAACTTTCTTAATGGGCCGTTCAAGGACTTCTTTGAAAGAAATCGCTGCATCGAGTATCTGGATCATGTCTTCTTTCGGCATACCGTCAAGACCAAGAAGATGGCGGCTCTTGAGTTTCATTGCTCTTCTCCCCCTTCTGCGCCGTCGATGAGGAAGACTCCATCCTCACCGTCTATTTCTGTCATCGCGACCTTGATTTCCTGATTCATCGACGTAGGGACATTCTTGCCTACAAAATCTGCCTTAACGGGCAACTCGCGATGACCCCGGTCGACAAGAACGAGAAGCTGGATGTTCGCCGGTCTTCCTATGTCCATTATGGCATTGAGAGCGGCGCGGATGGTGCGACCGGTGAAGAGCACGTCATCGATCAGGATAATCACCTTGCCTGTGACGTCGAAGAGGATGTCGGTGCTCTGGAGTTTCGGTTGTTCGAGTCGTCCCCTGAGGTCATCACGGTACAGCGTAATGTCGAGCGTGCCGACTTGAAGAGGCTGGCGTTCGATCTCATCGATTTTTTTCGCAACCCTGCGGGCGAGAAGGTCGCCGCGTGTGCGAATGCCCACGACGACGAGATTTTCGGCCCCCTTGTTCTTCTCCACCACCTCATGGGCGAGCCGGTTGATCGTGCGTTGAAAGCCCTGGGAATCAATGATTTTTGTTTTCTTCATACTCTGTCCTAACAATAAAAAACCCCCAAGTCCTGAGAGGAATTGGGGGGAAGGAAATCCAAGAAATCAGAATGTAGTTGAGGAACGATGAAAGAGGAAAATTCCCAACTTTGATCGCACTCAATTCTAATCTTCCTTCCCTACCTCTCCGGATAGGAATTAAAGGAACAACTCAAAGAACGTGAACGAAGCAACTTCCGAGACGGCGATTGCCGGAAGGTCGAGTGGGCGCTGCTGGGATCGAACCAGCGACCTTACGCGTGTGAGGCGTACGCTCTGAACCAGCTGAGCTAAGCGCCCCTAGTCTACCTGAAAGGCAGGTGGGTGCGAGGCGTACGCTCTGAGCCAGCTGCCTGCCCGCCGTGATCGATCTTTTGGCGGGAGCTAATCGCCCTTCTGGTAAAATACCAAAATGACCCGCTAAAATCAAGAAATGGTTCCGATACTCTTTCAGAGCACGAAACCGAGCACGATCTGAACGACTGCAACCTCCTGTTTGTAGGAGCCGGGAAGATATGGATTGCTCGACGAAGGCTCTTCCGCGTACGGTAACGTCGTGAAGCCGTAGCGTAATCCCACCGATAACATCCTGTTCACAACCATGCCGGCCGCCAGCCTGTAACCCGGACCCAGCGCGAACTTCGAAGCTTGCAGCAGGGAATCTGTTAAACGTTCGACAGAAATTCCGGGGCGGGATCCGGCCACCAGGCCTGCCTGGACGCTGCCCACAAATTCGAGGCTTCGACTCATCGGAACGTTGAAGCGTACTCCGCTCAAAAGCCAGACGATGTGCCACGGCGAGGCGAGAAGGTTCAGTGAGGGAGAAATACCAGAAGCCTTGACAAGTGCACTTGCGTCGACAGGATTTCTCGAGTACGTCACACCCGAAAGCCAACTCAGAGAACCGTTCCATTGATACAGGTAGTCGACACCGAACGAGTACCCCAGCTTCGCAAATCCGGAACTCGGATTATCGTTCGAGGAAAAATCACCGGTCGGAATCACGATTCCAGCAAAAAACCGAAACGCCCCAGTTGGCTCGAACGTTGCTTTATTTGTTGTATCCGGTGTGCTCGCAGGCCTGTTCGCGCCTGAAACAGCGTAGACAGCTTCAGGAAGGCGACCACTTCCGGGCATTGATGTCAGTTCCACAGTTGTATCTTGTCCGCATGCTGAAGCGTTGTTGGCACACGTAAAGAGGACGCCACACGCGACGAGCCAGACGGAGCGGTTCATGCGAAATTGACCCAGACGAAGTATCTCGAGCACATCGACCCCTGTCGTTTAATCCGCA
>JBGOVN010000024.1:0-9408 GCA_041478155.1 Bacteroidota bacterium
CCCTTGCCGCTCCTGAACGGAAGATTTCGGAAGTTCTTTTGACGCTGGTTTTACAAAAGATAGGGAAAAAACGGAAGGCAAACAAGGAGTAATTTGGGGTAGTGTGTCAATAATAAGCCGAAATTTGGTTCTTGACGACGGATGTCATTGTAGGGATTTGATTAATCAAATCCCTACGAGATCTACATTGTTTAATCGTTCCACCGTGTCTTCTCATGCGCACCTGCAAAGGAATTATTTTTGGAGGTGGTCTCACGAAATCGTTAACGCCTGGCAGGCAGGCACAGCCGTGATTTCGACGGTCGCGGTTAGCAGACTATCGATTCTAAATTCAAGAACACTTCGGAACTTAAGCGAGATTCCCAAAAAGAAAAGCCGTTGTCAATTTCTCGATAACGGCTCCACTCGCACACGTCAATATATCAGCCTAACCCGCTTTTTTCAACGCCTCGGCTCCGCTAACAATTTCGAGTAATTCCTTGGTTATGTTTGCCTGCCGCGCCTTATTGTACAACAAACTCAGGAGCCGTATCAACTCTCTTGCATTCTCAGTCGCGTTCCCCATCGCCGCCATTTTCGCTCCCTGTTCGGCAGCGTTCGATTCGAGGAGAATGCGCCACATTTGAAAATTCAGATGTTTGGGGAGCAAAGCGTTGACAATTTCTTCACTCGAGGGTTCATAAATGTAGTCAACGTCCGACCTGGATTTGGGGCTCGCCTTCGCCAGTTCCTCCGGGGGGACAGGCAAGAGTTGTTCAATTCTGATTTTCTGCTGGATGACCGACTTGAATTCGTTGTAGATGACATCGACCCTATCGAACTCGGCCTTCAGGTATCCCTCGGTCAGTTGACGGACGATCGCGTGCGCATGTTCGACTCCGAGTTTGCTGAAAATTCCGACGTGCTTCCCATACAATTCATATTTCCGTTTGTTGAAAAAATCGAACCCTTTTTTTCCCACCACAAGAATTCGTACGCCGTGTTCCTCCTCGAGAAGTTTTCCGTAGTTACTCCTGATGTGTTCGACCGCTGTCTTTGCAATGTTGTTGTTAAAGGATCCGCACAATCCGCGGTCGGCGGTCACAACAACGACGAGGACTCGCTTCAGCTCCCGCGTTTGCAGGAGAGGGTTCATCGAAACGTCGGCTTTTGAAACAAGATGGCGTAACATTTCCCCCATCTTTCGTGCATACGGGCGCGCGGCCACGATGGCCTCCTGCGCACGACGGAGCTTCGACGCCGCGACCATCTTCATCGCGTTGGTGATCTTTTGAATATTCTTGACGCCGCCGATGCGCCGCCTGATTTCGCGAAGTGTTGCCATAGGTTAATGTACGGACGGCTTGAATCGTGCTCCGAATTCCTTCGCGACTGCATTGAGCTTTTCCAGAATCACCTTCGTCAGATCCTTTTCCTCCGCGATCGCGTTCAGGAGTTCCGCCTGCTTCATGTCCATCATTTCAAGGAATTCACTCGCGTAGCGCTGCACATCTACGAGAGGAATTTCATCGAGGTAGCCGTTCGTTCCGAGGAAAACTGCGACAACCTGTTTCTCTACAGGGACTGGATCATATTGGTCCTGCTTCAAGAGTTCAACAAGGCGGGATCCGCGTCGGAGAGCCTGCTGCGTCGCCTTATCCAGGTCGGAACCGAATTTCGCGAATGCTTCAAGTTCACGGTATTGTGCGAGTTCAAGGCGCAATCGACCTGCGACCTTTTTCATTGCCTTGATTTGTGCGTTCCCACCGACTCGGGACACCGAGATTCCAACGTTAATCGCCGGACGGACTCCCGAATTGAAAAGTCCGGGCTCGAGGTAGATCTGGCCGTCCGTAATCGAGATGACGTTGGTTGGGATGTACGCCGAGACGTCTCCGGCCTGCGTTTCGATGATCGGAAGGGCGGTGAGGCTTCCCCCTCCGAGTCCTTCGCTCAATTTCGATGCGCGTTCGAGCAATCGTGAATGGAGATAGAAAACGTCACCAGGGTATGCTTCGCGGCCCGGCGGACGGCGCAGCAGTAGTGACATCTGACGGTACGCCTGGGCATGCTTCGAGAGGTCGTCGTAAACGACGAGCGCATGTCTTCCGCTGTCACGGAAGAATTCACCAAGGGTCGCGCCCGCGTATGGTGCGATGAATTGGAGAGGGGCTGAGTCACTCGCCGTTGCATCGATGACCGTTGTGTACTCCATCGCTCCTGACTCTTCAAGCTTCGCGACAACCTGCGCGACGGTAGAGCCTTTCTGTCCTACTGCAACATAAATACAGTATACAGGCTTCACTCCCTGTTTCTTTGCCTTCTCGGTGTGAGTATATTTCTGGTTGATGATCGTGTCGATCGCGACGGCTGTTTTTCCTGTTTGCCTGTCGCCGATGATGAGTTCCCGTTGTCCGCGGCCTATGGGAATCATTCCGTCGATCGCCTTGATGCCTGTCTGGAGCGGCTCTTTTACGGGCTGACGGAAAATGACGCCGAGTGCTTTGCGTTCGAGCGGAAAAAACTTGTCAGTCTTGATCGGGCCTTTTCCGTCGATAGGCTCACCGAGCGGTGTAACGACGCGCCCGAGCATCTGTTCCCCAACAGGTATCGACGACACGCGTCCTGTCCGCTTGACGGTATCCCCTTCTTTAATGTGGGAGCTTTCGCCGAAAATTACGCAGCCGACATTGTCCTCTTCCAGGTTCAGCGCCATGCCGAAGACGTTCTTCGGAAATTCGATGAGCTCGCCGGCCATGATTTTGGAGAGACCGTAGAGGCGCGCAATGCCATCGCCGACCTGGAGGACCGTGCCGACGTCGTAGACATCCACTTCCTTTTCGAATCCCGTTAGCTGCCTGAGCAGTATCGCCGAAACTTCATCGGGTCTTACTTCTGCCATAGGAATTCCTTAAGAACGAAGTTCTGAGTGATGAGTTGTGAGACGTGAGTTTCAAGTTTCAAGTTTAAAGTTTAAAGTTTCAGGTTTTAGGTTAAAGGTTGAAGGTTGGAGGTTGGAGGCTCTTAGCTATTAGCGGTTGGCCGTTAGCCATTAGCTCTTGGCTCCTTCTTTCCGCTTACTCCCTACTGCTTCCTGCCTATTATCTTCTGTCTCCTGTCTTCTGTCTCTTCGCTCTAGTTTGCTCCTTCTCCTCGTTCGAAGCGCTGACGGAGAAGTTCGAGCTGGCGTGTGACGCTTCCGTCGAATACGGTGTCGCCGATCTTTGCAACGAATCCCCCCTTGAGCTGTTTGTCAATCGTGAGCAAGAGACGGACCTTCTTTTTTGTATATCCCTCAAATGTTTTTTCGAGCTGCGTCGAGTGTTGCCTGGAAAGTTCTACTGCCGACCGAACATCCACGTTCACGATACCGAGTCCGACATCCCGGAGACGGAAAAACTCTTTAATGATCTCGGGGAGTGCATCCTCCCTCCCCTTTTTCGCGAGCAGGCTGAGGAATTCGTTTGTGGCTGCGTGAAATTTCTTCTCGAAGAGACTCTTGAGCACTTCGCGTTTTTTTTCCCTTTTAATAACAGGGCTTCTCAGGAACACCGCAAAATCGCGCGATTCCTTCATGAGTGTTCGCAGCTTCGTCAAATCTTCAGCGACTTCTTCGACGTTCCGCCGTCCCTCCGCGAATTCCATCAACGCGTGCGCATACCGTCCTGCAACCCGTAGCTGGACCATCGTTGTTTAGTTCTTTGGGAGCTGGTTAAGAAAATTGTCCACTATTTTTTTCTGCCTCGTGGCGTCGAGCGTCTCGTCAAGAATTTTTTCCGCCGCCCTGATAGCGAGGTCCGCAACCTCACTACGAAGCTGCACTTTTGCCCTTTCGACATCCCGCTGTATCTCCTGATGCGCCCGGTCGACCTCCTGTTGGGCCTGTTGCCGGGCCTTGGTCAGGATGTCGTCTTTCATCTTATCGGCGACCGCCTTGCCTTCGCGTACGAGCTTCCGAAATTCCTCCTCTGCCCGAGCCATATTCTTTTCGTTCTGCTTCATCATCTCCGCCGCCTCAGCCCGCGCCTTCTCCGCCTGCTCGAGAGCGCTTCGTATCTGATCCTCTCGGGCTCCGAGCGCCTGGATGATCGGTTTCCAGGCAAACTTCGACAGAATGACGAGGAACAAGGCAAACGAAATGATGGTCCAGATCGTCAAACCCGGATTGATGGAAAGCATCGTTCGTTACCTTATTTTAAGGTCGCGAGAATGAGGCAGATGATAAGCGCAAAGAATGTCACGCCTTCGATGAGTCCGGCAGCGATCAGCATTGCTGTCCGCACCTGGCCTGCGATTTCGGGCTGACGTCCGCTTGCGTCCATGGTGGCGGCTGCGAGTTTGCCGATACCGAATGCGGCTCCGATGATAACCAATCCGGCGCCAATCCCTGCGGCAAAATAACCCCACGTATGGGCCGCTTGTTTTGCTATTTCGAGCGCGTTTGCATCCATGTTTCCATTCCTCCTGAATTTATGAGTTCGTAGTGTAGGTTCGATGCTGTTGATTGTTTTCGATGATTAGTGCGCATGTTCCTCTGCGTGTTCTCGTGCCTGGATCCCGATCCCCATGAACAGCGCCGTGAGAATTGTAAAAATATATGCCTGCAGGAACGCGACAAAAAGTTCCAGTAAGTTAATGCCGAGGACAAAAAGAATCGTTACGGGGGAAACCACATAGGACTGGAACAAGAAGATCAATCCGATGAGCGAGAGAATAACGAGGTGGCCGCCGTTCATGTTGGCGAACAGACGAACGGTCAACGCAAACGGTTTTGTGAACAATCCGATCACTTCGACCGGGATCATGATCGGCCAGAGAAACCAGGGCACGCCACCGGTGAGGTGGGCGAGATAGTGTCCAAACCCTTGAGACCGGATCGACGCAACCTGGATCATGATGAATGCAATGATCGCAAGCCCCCCGGTTACCGCGATGTTTGCCGTCGCCGATGCGCCATACGGTATGAGGCCGACGAGGTTCATGACCAGGATGAAGAAAAAGGTCGTAAGAAGGTACGGCAGGTACTTGAGGCCTCCCCGACCCATGTTCGGAATCACCACCTCGTCACGTATGAAAAGAATGAGCGTTTCGAACGCGTTGGTGAATCCGGCAGGGACGAGGTTCTTCTTGTACTTTCGGGCTGACGAGATCGCAAGGATCGTCAGGAGTGAGCCCGAAAGGAATAAGAAGACGACGTGCTTTGTAATTGAGAGGTCGACCTCAACACCGAAGAGATGAATCGGCGGAAATTGCGGGAGCTCGATGCGGCCGAACGGGATATCGATCTCGTGCGAATCCTTGATGTGGTCGAACAAGTGGTTGAATTCGAAGCCTTCGATGTGTTGGCCGGCGGCCTCATGCGCTGCGCCCGAAGCGCCCGATGCGACAGAGTCGGCGACTGTGTGCGCTGCGTGTCGGAGGGTATCGATCGTCTCTTGGGGGTTCGTGAACATCTACGGTTGATTCTTCACTGAGACTTTTTTTTCGAGAAAGTAGATTTCGAGGACGAGATTGACGATGTAGAGAGACATGAGAGAGATAACGAGCGACGTCCGGTCGACGTTGTAGACCGCTATGAGGATAAGGAACACGCTCCACATCAGGATGAGGCGTATAACCATTCCTCCCAGAACAACCTTCAAAAACGTCGTGTTCGACTTATCAAATCCGATTTCGATGGCGGCATAGCCCAGGAAGAAGTTACAGACGCTCATGATTCCGCCGGCGATAACGCCTTGTATCTCATCAGGTGAAGCCAATCGCGCCAGGGGATAGGCGGCAAGGACTACGACACCAAGAAAACAAAGGAGCGAGAGCCTCACGTACGGCCAGTCGATCTTCACCATCGGCGGCGACTTAGTGTTGGTCCTCGTTCTTGCTCAATTCATTTACGGTCTTATAAAACTTGATGAAACCGCCGGCCATTCCGACCATAGACCCGGCCAGCATCAGATAGGGTTTTGTATCGTACCGGTCGTCCAGCCATTTTCCGATATAAAAGAACACGACGACGGTGACAGCAAGCTGGAGTCCGAGTCCCAGGTACGGTGCAACCTGGCCGAACGGACCGACTCTCTTCTTCCCTTTCTCCGGCGGCTGACGGTCGTTGGATTGCTCAGCCATCTCATTCCCTGTCATTCCCGGTCAATGCCGGACTTCGTACAACGGAGCTTTCTCGGTCATCGAAACTTTTCCGTCGAAGATCGAGCCTTCATCAATTACCAATCTGGTCGCGCGAATATCCCCCTTCACGACCGACTTTCCTTCAAAAACAATTTTTTCCGCAGCCGTGATGCTCCCCCGGATCTTTCCGCCGACGGTAATATTCTTCGCAGTCACGTTTCCTTCAATCTCACCGTTTAAGCCGACCGCAAGGGTCTCGCTTGCAGTCACCTCACCGATGAGCTTTCCGTCTACGCGCACGCTCCCCTGGCTCCGGATTTTCCCCTCGACGACGGTACCGGCTCCAATAAGGTTGAATTCTTTGATCGGGTCCATCTTAGCCACGAATGTGTTCCTAGAAATTCATGTTGAGTATGTAGAGCGACGGATCAACTGGAGACCCGTCCTTCCAAATTTCAAAGTGCAGGTGGGGACCCGAGCTCGTCCTACCCGAATTGCCCAGCATTGCGATCGGCTCCGCCCGCTTCACGAACACATTTGCCGGTTTCAATAATGTCTCGTTATGTTTATAAAACGTCATGAAACCCCCCGTATGCGAGAGGATGACAAGATTCCCGTCTTCCTGAGTCCATCCGGAGAACACGGCATAGCCATCCGCAGCTGCTATGACGGGCGTTCCGATTTTTCCAGCAATGTCGAGTCCGTAGTGTCGATGCTCGGGCTCAAATCCCTGTGTGATATACCCTTCTGTCGGGAGTATTGCGGGAAACGATACCGAGGGCTGTGCTTCGGATTGACTGTGGCTTGTTCCTGTTTGGAGGAAAACATTCGTCAGGTTCTCTGCATATTTTCGCGATTGCGCCTGCATCCGGTCATCCTGCTTCGATCGATCCCCCTGTTTCCTTCGCTCATCCGGGACACGTACGACTCCCGAATCCGTCGCGACGACGGGTTCGCCTAACGCTCGGCGCATCTTAACGTTGTAGGCGCGCATCTCGATGAGTTCTTCCATCATCGAAACCATGCGCTGGTTGAGCGAAATGAGCTCTTTGTTGTACTTGTTCTCTAGCTCGGGATTAGAAATCGGAAGATAGGTTCCAACAGGCGTGTAGATGATAGCCGAGATAGTGCTGCCAACGACGAATGCGGCCGCAAGCAGAAACCCGGTAATAATTTGCCAAGGAGCAAAGCGGTAGTTTTTGGAGCCGCCGGCATCGTCATTCGGCACCAAGACAACGGTATAGGACTTCTTCTTGGTTGTATGGTGCTGCGGTTCGGACGGCAATGTTCAAAAACCCCAATCTCAACGGAAAAATTTCTCAAAAATTGGACAGCAATATAGCCAAAAGCGGCCCGAAAGTCAAAGGGATTCTTCTCCGCGCCCCTTAGAACACGCGCTGAGGTACGCTCGCCATGTATCTTGACTGGCAAAACAATTTTGCGTACTTTAAGACACTGTTAAACCTTGCGAGATCCTCCTCGGTCCGCTTCAGACCTCCCGGTCGTTGTACTCACGCTTCAGATTTGTGACTTTTTTACTTTGAAGGATGGGATAGGACGCTATGGCCAAAACAAAATACATGATGCATGATTGTGCATACTGTCATAAGCAAACGAAGATGGAGCTTGTCGGCGGTATGGATGTTGAAGGACAGGATGCGGCACAGGCGAAACTTTGGTACCGGTGCACGCGCTGCAAGCACAGCGCTCTGGTTCTGGCAAGTTCGACTGTGAAGGACAAGAAGGGAATGGCTGCCAAAATCGAACGGAGCGATTGCGTCAACTACTCGAAAGAGAAGGAGTTTCCGATCGGCCAGGCGATTTACCATTCCGATTTGGAGGATATGGGTCGCGTCATTCGAAAAGATAAGACATCAAACGGTACGCACTCGATTACCGTATCGTTCGAAAAAGTGGGTGAGAAGAAACTGCTCGAGCACGTTACTAAAGAGTTATCAGAAGAGTCCTTTCAGCATGCTTAGTAGCGCAGACATAACGACGAGGAGGTGATTTTTTGGTCGGCATTATCATCGGTGAAAACGAACCTATCGACCGCGCCATTCGGCGATTCAAGAAGAAGTACGAGCGTTCCGGTATTTTGAAGGAAGTGAAGAAGCGAGCGTTCTTTACGAAACCGTCCGTGAAAAAGCGAATGAAACTTGCGAAAGCAATTCGTCGGGCACAACGGGCCGCGATGGAAGAACTGTAAAGCCTTTCCGGGATTTGAAATAAAAAAAGCCCTTTTGGAATATCCAGAAGGGCTTCTTCATTTCAGAACAGGTCTGTGGTTACTTGATCGCCTCGTTGCCTATTCCCTTCTTCTTCATCAAAGCCTCGATCTCGCTGACCTCCCGCGGTGCGTCTGCAGAAAGAACCTTATTCCCGTCCTCGGTCACCAGGACGACGTCCTCGATCCGCACGCCGATGCTAAAATACTTCGGGTCGACCCCTTCACTTCCTTCGGCGATGTAGATGCCGGGCTCAACCGTATACATCATTCCCGGAGCAAGCGTGGGCTGGCCGATATCATGGACGAAGAGTCCAACTGGATGTCCGACGCCGTGCATGTAGAATTTTCTCCAGGCACGAGTCCCCTTCTCCTTAATGATTCCCAGCTTCAAAAGACCTTCTTCGACCACTTCATCGGACTTAGCCTGCACATCGCGCCATACCGTTCCGGGCTTTATCAGTGCGATGCATGCCTTTTGGGCGTCGAGGACAATTTGATAGACCTCCCGTTGGGCGGGTGAAAACTTTCCATTCGCGGGATAGGTCCTCGTCACGTCGCTTGAATAGCCGTGGTACTCTGCTGCGCAATCCGCAAGAACTACGTCCCCATCATTTAAGATACGGCGGTCCGATTCATAATGGAGGATGACCGAGTTCTCCGCGGCCCCGACGATGCAGGGATACCCGTTCCACTCAGCCCCTGAGCGACGGTAGACGTATTCGTAAACTCCCTGCAGTTCGTACTCGTGCATGCCCGGCTCGCACGACATCATCGCTTGCCTGTGAGCGAGAGCGCTAATCTGACTGGCTTTCGTCTCCAGCGCAATCTCCGCCGGCGACTTGATGATGCGCATCTTGCTGACGACTGAGGTGGGATCGCGTAACTCAACACGTCCGTTCATCCGTTCGAGCATCGAGCGCAGCGGAGCAAGCAACTCGACGATCTCGCCGCTCAGGTCGGAGCGAAATGTGGGAATGTAGAGATACTTTGGTGCGCCGCCGAACATCATCATCGGCAGCATTGCTTTAAACTTGTCGTTCGTAGCGGAGTATTGGAATCCGCGAAGCTTCATCGCC
>JBGOVN010000049.1:0-6970 GCA_041478155.1 Bacteroidota bacterium
GGGAGGATTGTTCGCATCGGATCATTACGGACTGCTTGCAACCGTTGAAGTCTCGAACGCGTTGAAGAATGTGCCGGCGGTGTCCGATTCGACTCTCACCAGTGCGGAGCAGTCTATTGATCCTCTTCCGATCCTCTCCTACGATACTGATGTCGGTTTCGGATATGGCGCGAAGGCGTTTTTCCTCAACCAGCTTGGAGCGAATGAGTCGTTTGACGTCGTGCTGTTCAACAGCTCGAAAGGAGAACGATGGTACCGATTCGTTTTTTCGATCCCGGATTTCGAACTACGTCAGGGCAAAGTCTATCCGTTCGCCTGTGATGTGACACTCGATTATGATAAATGGATCAGCAACAGCTTTTTCGGTGTAGGGAATACTTCGCGATTTGACGACCGGGAAATATACACAAGAGAACCCCTTGAGGTGAGCGCCACAATCAGCCGCGGTTTTTCTGCTACCGACGTCGGTCAAATCGGAGTCCGCTACAAAACCATTCGGAATTTTGAATTCTCGGACAGCAGCAGGCTTGCATCGCTCCTTCCCTCCGTCAGTTCCTCAAGAGCGACGAGCAACTCGATATTTCTCACCTATCGGTATGACTCTCGCAACAGCTTCATTAATCCTTCCCGCGGGTTTGTGGTACAGGCCGAAGCGGAATATGCTCCCACTTTTCTTGGGTCGAACGTAGAGTTGACGAGGATAGCGTTGTGGCTGCAGAACTACTCATTACTCTTTTATCCAAGGACTGTCCTGGCTCTTCGCTTCGGGGCTCAAACACTGATCGGGAATTCGATTCCGGTTCAGATGCTCTTACCGATCGGAGGAAATCAAACCCTGCGCGGATCCCCTCAGGATCGTTTCCTGGACAAGACCTCGTCGATTATCAACGCGGAGTTTCGTTTTCCGATCTATTGGCGCTTTGGTGGAGTGGTCGGGGTTGACGCGGGAAAGGTGTGGAATTCGTTGAGCGCTTTTGATTTACGCGACTGGCCTGCCAACCCGGTAGTAGGCTTGAGATTCAACATGGATACATTTATCGTCCGGCTCGACGTCGGATTTGGAAACGAGACGACTGGTTTCTATCTGAATTTCGGACACCTCTTCTAAGCAACCAATCGTCGCAGCAGACCGAATTGTGTTGACATACGCTAACGGGCTTTTGTTAAACCCTTAGGATGGAAGTTCGGCTGCATGCCCAGCCGGGAAAGAGGACATCGTCGGCCGAAAGGTTTAGGTGTTTGGCCGCAACCTCGGAGAACAGAGATCGAACGTCGGTCGTAACAGGAAGATCCCGACCCCCTTCCAACAACTCCGGGACAAGTTCCGGAACCAATCCGTACACTTTTCCCCCCTCCACACTATTGCCTACGATGAATGAACATGACGCCCGTCCATGGTCGGTTCCGGCAGAGCCATTCTCGCGGACACTTCGTCCGAACTCAGTCGTCGTCACAAGGACCACGTCATCTTGGAATGGTTCGATGTCATTCCAGAACGCAGAGACAGATTCTGAGAGATCGCGTGCGCACTTGTCAAATTGACCTCCCGACGTCCCCTGCTGTACATGCGTATCCCACCCAGCAGTCTCAGCGAACGCCACTTCCAATCCTACATTTGCATTGATCAGCTGAGCGATTCGCCGCATGCTCCTTCCAAACTCCGTGTTTGGATACTCGACACCAGATGCCGGGCTGCCCCCCAATCCTTCAGCCTTCGAGAGTAATCGGGCCAATTTGATTCTAACTTGCCCGGCCGGAATTTCAGCTTGTGATTTGAGTTCGTCAATATCGGAGAGGGTAAGGGCCGGATAAACTCCCTGCATCGCGCGTGGAAGAAGGGGGGTCATAGCGACAGCACGGAACGGAGTGGCATTGCGCCGCATGGCGCCGCAAGTCCGGTTCAACCAACCAGATCTTAACCCTGGACGTCCGAAAGTCGATGTCTCTATAAAGTTTTGAGCTTCGACGTGCGACCGCGTAGCATGAGGAGAGCCGATGCCGTGGACGATCGCCAGTCTTCCCTCTTTATAGAGAGGGACGAGCGACGAGAACCCTGGATGCAGGGCAAACCTCCCGTCCAGGTCGATGAGTGCGGCCTCCCCCTCCGACCGTGCAGCAGACATTCTGAGTGTCGGTCGCATCTTAAGGAGCGCGGAATCATTGAAAGGCGCCACAGCCATGACACCGTCCATTCCCCCTCGCTGAAAAACCATTACCAAGGTCTTTCGTCGGAGAGATGGAGCGGGGGTCAGAGCCGCAAGGGCGGATTGATTGAGGAATGAAGTATTGCCAAGGGCACTAGCCGACAAGAGAGTGAGCCCGCCCGCCTTTAAGAAAGCTCTACGGCTGGCCATAATTGATGTGTTTCCTCCTCCCCTCTCTATATATAGATACGGAGCAACTGGCTTGCGATTCCCGAATTCTGGGAATTGAAGAGTCGAAATTTCACGCAAACAGTCAATTATTTACGACCAGGCATCCTGCGATAAGGTCATGGAGCGCTTGCTTTTTTTCCGTGAAAGCGGCCATGATATAGCCTACAAGCATTATCATAGAGGAGATAATCTTTCCGAAGTACCTTCCTGTCGCCCTGCCAAACGTAATCCTGTTCCCGTTCATGTCCGTGACCTTTATTCCCAGAGCCATTTTCCCGAGCGTCGCGCCACGCGCGGAAGACTCCATGAGAGCATAGTACAACCATCCGAGAATCGAGATCAGGAGGATGCCAAAGAAATAGGCGCCCAGAGCGGCAAGGAGAAATCCGGATCCCAGGTTTGAGTCCTCCGAAGTAGCGCTGGCAAAGAATCCAAGGCCAACGAGGCCAAGGGCGGGCACCAACATGAAGAAGTTTACGACAGAGAGAATCAGGGTGTCAATAACCAATGCGAGGAAGCGTTTCCAAAACCCCGCGTACGAGGCGGCTTGAGCGTCCATTGTGTGTCCTCCCTATCAGTAAGACATCGATGAATTATGGATGAGTTTTCTGAATACTCTCAAGTTCACTTAATCCCTCTTCGCCAAGCATAAAGCTCAGCTCTTCTCTGCAAACCTCAATTGCGTTTTTCCTGCCCTGCGCGACTGTGCTGCAACAGACATCGCGATTTGTAAACTCGGAGTCAGCAACTCTTAACACGCTTGACTCGATCGACAACGGATGCGCGACGCAATAGAAAGGCTTGAGCGCGAATCGGCCCATGCCTTCCAACTCCTCCACCTTTTGAAGCGTGCAACGTCCTCGCCTGTCGAGAAAAACGCACCCTGTCTTTGTTGCGCGCGTGCCGACACAGAACCCCGAAGGAAAATCTCCGTCACTCTCCTGCCCGTCAAACCAGAGGCCGGGGTTGTGTTCCTGGTCAGGTTCCAGATGTTTGTGTATGAAGGATGCATTCATGAGAATGTTGTCGCGTTCCCTGATGTCAACGAGAACACCCTCTCGACAACAATGGGCGTTACAATTCGCCATGGAACACTCTTCTGAAAATACCGCATCGAAAAGAGCCGGGTCTACTTTCAATTCAGGAAGATGAGCGAGACGATGATGACGGAGAACCGGAAACATTCGTTCATCCATTGTTCTGTTCCAACCGGTAGAACTGTATGAGGTCCGTGCTTTGCGGCTTCACGCCAAGTTGCCGCAACATCGTGATGACCTGTCCGCGATGGTAGGAGGAGTGATTTACCTTGTGCTGCAGTTGTTGATACAAGAGCTGTGAGTGGTTGTTCCCCTTGAAATCCTTGTAACCGAACGGCTCAAGCAATTTCTTATCGTCGAGAGACCGAACAAAAGCAGATATTTCTTTCTGGTGCTGCTCCCATTTGCTTTTGAGCATCTGAAATGTTGGCAGCTCTTCGGGACTGATAGCCTTGGTCGGGCTCTCTCCCTTCCACCTCTTGAACCAAATCGTGTCTGCGGAGAACGTATGCACCAGTGTTCCCCGAATTCCACCGTGACTCGATCCGAGCTCCTTTATAAACTGTTCCTCGGGTATTGTTTCCACCGTCTCGAGCGTTCGGTTCATCGCCCAGGCATCAAAATCGTATAAATCCTTCATTTCCTTTAGAGTCATAACGTTTTCCTCATTATAACTATGACTATGGTCACGGATATTTTTTCTTCAAGTCCGCCAGCGCCTGGAGCGCCTCAAGCGGCGTCATTTTCTCGATCTCCAGTTTTCGCAGTTCGTCATTCAATGCATTGTTTCCGGGCTCGAACATTGTCAGTTGTACCGTAGTATCCTTCATTCTTCCTCTTCCCTCCGTTCTATCGCCATGTACGAGTAACTCCGAGCCTTCGAGATTTTTCAGTATATGTTTTGCCCTTTCCGTCACTTCTTCGGGCAACCCTGCCATCTGTGCAACCTGGATTCCGTACGAATGGTCTGCAAAGCCGGGCGTGACTTTGTGCAGAAAAATCACCTTGTCGCCGTACTCCCGGACGTCGACCTTGTAGTTCTTAATGCGCGGAAGGATATCGGCCATTTCATTCAGCTCGTGGTAGTGAGTAGCGAAGAGCGTTTTGGCTCCGATCCTCTGGTGCAGATACTCTGTAAGAGCCCATGCAATGCTGATTCCGTCGAACGTGCTCGTCCCGCGGCCGACCTCGTCGAGGAGAATCAGGCTCCGCTTCGTCGCCGTGTTGACGATGTTCGCGGCTTCGTGCATCTCGACAAGGAACGTGCTCTCACCGGAGGCAATATTATCGCTCGCACCGACGCGTGTATAGATACGGTCTACCAATCCGATGCGCGCTGACGCTGCGGGAACGAAGCTTCCGACGTGGGCCATGAGCACGATAAGGCCCACCTGCCGAAGATAACTCGATTTACCGCTCATATTCGGTCCGGTAATAATCAGGATCTGGTTCTTCTCAGTGTCAAGAAAGACGCTGTTGGGCGTATAGTGTTCGCCGGGGGGAAGTAAGCGTTCGATGACGGGGTGTCTGCCGTCGATCATCTCGACGATGAGGGATTCGTCGACGACAGGACGAACGTATTTGTATTCCTTCGCAACCTCCGCGAGGCCTGCGTAGCAGTCCAGTGTGGCGAGGAGCTGAGCGTCTTGCTGTATCAGAGTTGAAAAATCGGAGACAAGCATCCGGAGGTCGTTGAAGAGCTGGGTTTCCAGCGCTAGAATCTTCTCTTCCGCGTGTAGCAGTTTCTCTTCGTATTCCTTCAGATCAGGTGTTATGTAGCGTTCCGCGTTTGCCAGCGTTTGTTTGCGAATGTAGTCTGCCGGTATCTTGTCTTTGTGCGAATTCGTAATCTCGATGAAGTAGCCGAAGACGCCGGTATATCCGATTTTCAGGGAAGAAATTCCCGTCCGCTGCCGCTCGTCTTTCTGGAGCCTCGCTATCCAATCCTTCGCACCGAATGCAATCGAACGGATCTCATCGAGCTCTGCGCTGTATCCTCTCCGAATCACTCCCCCTTCGGCAAGCGAGAGCGGCGGCTGGTCTTCGATGGCAGTCCCCACCTTCTCGACAACTTCCTTGAGCGGATTCAGGTCGTCACGAGCCGCGCGAAGAGAGGAGGAGGTTGAAGGCGTCAGGACGTTCTTGATGGCGGGGACTTGAAGGAGGATCGCTTTAAGCTGGTTGAGCTCCCGGGGATTTGCGCGCCCCGTTGCAATCTTCGCAATGAGGCGTTCAAGATCTCCCACCTCTTTCATTTCCTCGCGAAGTTTCGTACGCATCGAATTGTTTTTTACTAACTCTTCCACTGCATCAAGGCGCTCGTGAATCAGTGCGAGCTTCTTGAGCGGATTGTTGACCCATTTCTTTAGAAGCCTTCCGCCCATCGGCGTCAGAGTTCGATCGATCACAGAGAAGAGCGAGCCATCCGCCTGTCCCGCCATCGTCGCGCTGATCTCGAGGTTGCGTTTGGTCGACTGGTCGAGTACGATGTAGGCGCCGACGTCGACTGGATTTATTTTCTTGATGTGCGGGAGGTTTGCTTTCTGCGTTTCCTGAAGGTAGTTCATCACGGCACCGGCAGCCACAATCCCGCGCCGCATCTCTTCGATCCCGAAACCTTTGAGTGATTGGGTCTTGAAATGAGTGACCAACAATTCGTATCCGTAGTCGGGATTGAAGACCCAATCATCCACCTTGGTCAACAAGCCGCGATACGTTTGTTTGAGGAGGGATTGAATTGCTCCAAGATCTCTTTTCTGGACGAGCATCTCGGCGACATTCAACGAGTTGACCTGATCTCGAAGGTCCTTCAAGAGGAACTCGCTGACGCCGTATTCCCCCGTGGAGATATCTACAAAGGCGAATCCGATTGTATCGCTTCCGGTTGCGAGGGGAGAAGGAAGTGCGACGGCCGCAAGGTAGTTGTTTTGTTTCTGTTCCAGGACTTTGTCAGAGAACGCAACGCCGGGAGTGACGACCTCGATCACGTCGCGTTTAACGATTCCTTTTGCGAATTTCGGGTCTTCGAGCTGTTCACAGATCGCGACGCGATGTCCTGCCTTCAGAAGTTTCGGAAGATACGAATCAAGGGCATGATACGGGAAACCTGCGAGCGGAATTTCCCCTGCCGCACCATTTCCCCGTCGTGTCAAAACGATGCCGAGGACCTTTGCTGCGACCTTCGCGTCATCGTCAAAGGTCTCGTAGAAGTCGCCCATGCGAAAAAGAAGGATCGTGTCGGGGTGCTTCGCCTTGACGTGGGCATATTGTTTCATCAACGGCGTCGACATCAGGCAATCGGGAGATGACAGATTGAGGATACAATATGGAAGAAGCAGGACCGCGGAGACGCTGCGAAGCAACAGAGGAACGGGGGGATGAATATCGTTTCTTGTGTGACTTCGGCGGACATGTTCTTCATCAACCTTTGACGCAGATGACCTGTTTGAGCTCGACGATCGGCTCTACGAGATCGCGTTCGTTTTCGAGGACTGTATCGATGTTCTTATACGCCTTGGGAATCTCGTCGATAACGCCTTTATCCTTCCGGCATTCGAC
>JBGOVN010000134.1:0-4642 GCA_041478155.1 Bacteroidota bacterium
ATGAAGCAACGACTCAAGTACGCCGTCGCGGTGCTCCACCGACCCGGTGTTCTGCTTCTGGATGAGCCGACATCCAATCTGGACGAAGAAGCGGTTCGCTTTGTAAAAAAGATTGTTGCCGGACAGAAGCGGACTGGCATCCTCATCGTTGCAACCAATGACGCAAGAGAGACCAGATGGTGCGAGAACGAGATTCGTCTGGGACCTTGAGTCCTTGCAGTTCTATGGACATTTGTGTATGTTCGAGCCATCGATGACCGGATTATCAAGCACATATGCGATTGTCGCAAAAGACATCAAGTCCGAGCTTCGCCTGCGCTATGCGGTGAACGCACTTGTGATGTTCATCGTCACTTCCGTAGCGACGATTCTGTTTGCACTTCGCTTCGACCGTCCGAGTCCGGCTCTCTATGCGGGGATGTTCTGGGTCGTCGTCTTTTTTACGGGGATGTCGGGTCTCTCAAGGATTTTTGTCAGCGAGGAAGAACGAGGAACCACCCTCACGTTACGGCTCGTCTCAGCTCCCTCGCCGGTTTACTTTGGAAAACTGCTTTTTAATTGCTGTCTCACACTGTTCCTGAGCGCTTCAGTTACGATTCTCTATCTTCTCGCGTTTCCCGGTTTTGTCATTCAATCATACGATATTTTTCTTTCGACAGTCGTACTCGGGAGCCTGGGGTTTGCCTCTGCCGTCACGATTCTTGCCGCTATCATCGCGAGAGCACAGACGAGGGGAACGTTGTTTCCCGTACTCTCGTTCCCAATTCTGATTCCGCTGTTGATGACGGTGATGGATGCGACAGACCGGGCGCTGCAAGGTGACGAACTGGCCGAAGCGTTTGGCGACTTGCGCGTGCTTATCGGGTACATCATGGTAATGGTTGCCGGTTCTTACCTGCTCTTTGATTACGTCTGGAGCGACTAGTATGCGAATCGTCAAAGCGGCCGCCGTAACTCTCATCACGTTCGTCCTCGTCGCGGGAATTGCAACGCCGATGACGAATGCACCCGGATCATGGGCGGAATTTCCGGTGATCCGAGGACTCGAACAGAATGCACGTAACATTTTCTTCCATGTTCCGGTCGCGTGGACAACTGTTGTCGCATTCCTCGTTTCGACCTATTACGGGATGCGGTACCTCCGGTCGAAGAATGTCGACGATGACATCAAATCAGTTTCGTCGGCGGGAATCGGATTCATCTTCTGCATCCTCGCGACCGTAACCGGAGCGCTCTGGGCACGATTCAACTGGGGTTCATACTGGAATTGGGATCCGCGTCAGACGTCGATTTTTGTCCTTTTGTTGATCTACGGGGCATATTTTGCCTTGCGGTCTGCCATCGAGTCGGAAGAGCTCAAAGCCCGGCTTTCAGCAGTGTATTCGATCGTGGCCGGCCTGACAGTGCCGTTTTTCATTTTTGTACTGCCGCGGATGCTCACGGGTCTGCATCCGGGCGCAAAGGCGGACGTCGAAGGGAACGGGCCGGTCCTCGAGTTCAAGATGGCTCCCAACATGCTCATCGTCTTCTTCATCAGCCTTCTCGCCTTCAATCTCCTGTATGTGTGGATGCTCGATCTGCGCGTCCGCGTTGGCCGGCTTGAATATGAACAATCACTTCACTGACAGGAACCTGAATGATCGAATTTCTACGCTCAAACCAGATGTACATTGTCCTCGTCATCGTCCTCATTGTCTGGGGAGGAATCGTTTTCTACCTGGTTCTATTGGAAAATAAAATCAAGCGACTCGAAAAGTCCATGAAACGGAATTAAAACTATGAAACCAAAAGTCGTTGTTGGAATTCTGGTCATTGTTGGGGGGATCATTCTGAGTGCAGTCAATTTTGTGAAGTCGAACGTGGAGTATGGCGACTTTGCGACGGCTCAACGGACTCACAAAACGATCCAGGTGAAAGGGGCATGGGTCAAGGACCGTGACAGTCATTTCGATGCCGAAAAAGCCCAGTTCATATTCTACATGAAGGACGACAACAACCAGCTAGAGAAAGTTGTGTTGGATGGGGCAAAGCCGAACAATTTCGAGCTCGCCACGAACGTTGTAGCAAAAGGAACGATGACGAATGGATATTTCCATGCTACGGACGTGCTGACGAAATGTCCATCGAAGTATGAAGCAGATGCAGAGTCGGTGAAGAAGACTCTCTAAGGATGAACGAACGATGATAGGCGGAATAGTAGTAAAAATTGCTTTCGCAGCCGCTCTGACTGCCTCGCTGTTCTATTTTCGCGTTCACAGAAACGGGAACCGCCGGGAACTCTCAGTCGCGCGAGGCGCCTTTCATGTCGCCGTAATGTCCTTGATGACTTCCTTCGCGATACTGTTATACCTCATCCTCACTCATCAGTTCCAATACACCTACGTCTGGAACTACAGCTCGACCGACCTTCCGCTGCCGCTTCTGATCTCCACAGCTTACGCGGGACAGGAAGGAAGCTTTATGCTGTGGGCAATGTATACGTCGATCATCGGGGTCTTCCTCATGCAGTACTCTTCGAAGAGGGACTACGAACCTGAGGTGATGGCGGTCTACTCGCTTATTATTTCGTTTCTGCTCTTGATGCTCATCGTCAAGAACCCGTTTGCCTATATTTGGGACACGTTTCCGGACGACCTCGTTCAAAAGGGAGCGATCCCAGCAGGCATCTCGAACTACGTCGTCCTCGACGCGGCAAAGAATATATGGGCACGCTTTCCCGTGGAAGGGAAAGGGCTCAATCCCCTCCTTCAGAATTATTGGATGGTCATACATCCGCAAGTCCTGTTCATGGGATTCTCATCGATGGCCGTACCGTACACGCTTGCTGTCGGCGGGCTTCTGAAGCGCGACTATACATCATGGATCCGTGTCGCAACGCCCTGGTCTGTCTTTGGCGCCATGGTACTCGGGACAGGGGTCATTCTCGGCGGCTACTGGGCGTATGAGACTCTTGGATGGGGAGGATTTTGGGGATGGGATCCGGTGGAGAACTCTTCGCTCGTTCCATGGCTGGTATGCGTTGCCTCGATCCATACTTCATTGTCGCAGCGCAAGACCGGCGCCTTCGTCCGCACAACTTTTGTCCTCAGTCTTCTCACGTTCATCATGGTTCTCTACAGTACGTTTCTCACGCGGAGCGGGGTTCTTGGCGAAACCTCAGTGCATTCGTTCGTCGACCCGGGAATGTGGGTCTATTGGCTTCTTCTCCTGTTCATCGCAGTCTTCGTGTTCATCGGATTCGGGCTCCTCTTCGCGCGCATGAAAGAAATGCCGAAGATTCCCGTCGAGCATTCGGTATTTTCGCGCGAGTTCGCTCTCTTTCTCGGGGCTTCAGCGTTGACGTGCGTTTCTATTTTTGTCGTCATCGGGACATCTTCCCCCATCATCACCTCAATCCTCAAGGGAAAAGCCTCAGCCGTCGACACTCTCTACTACCTGAAGACAAACCTTCCGTTGGGCATTGCAATTACATTTCTCTCCGGAATCGGCCAACTTCTCTGGTGGAAGAACTCGAAGAAGGAGTCGCTGCTGAAACGAATGACTGCACCGTTAGTGCTGGGCCTTCTGACAACACTTGCGGTGCTTCTTATGGGGCGCGAGGACTTGTTGATCCTTCTCTTTGTTTTTTGTGCAGCGTTTTCCCTCTTTGCAAATATTATTGTCGGATACGATATTTACACCGGAAACCCGAAGTTCGCCGGCGGAGCTCTGGCGCACATTGGCCTCGCAGTGATGTGCCTCGGGTTTGTTACCTCGGAGCGATATAACAAGAAGGAAACGGTGACGCTGGAAAAAGGAAGGGCTGTCACGGCTCTGGGATACCAGATGAAGTATGTGGGATATCATCCGACTGTGGAAGGGAAGTATGCTTTTAACGTTGAGGTGGAGAAGGACGGAAGCAAGCGCATTGTTGCGCCAACGATGTACTACAGCGAGTTTACAAAGGGCGTCATGCGCCACCCTGATTTGATCAATTACTTCACGCGCGATTTTTACGTCGCACCGCTCTCTCTCGAGGAACCGACCGCAGGGCAGGAAGAAAAAACTGTCAATCTGTTGAAAGGAGTAGAGTCGGACCTCGCGGGCTTTAAAGTGACATTCGTCGACTTCGACTTTAATAACTTTCAGAAGGGTGCGATGGTGGAGGGGAAGGGATTTGAGATCCGCGCGACGGTGGATGTCAAACAAGGAAGTAAAAAACAGTCGATCGTCCTGACGATGAAAAACGGCCCGGAAGGGATTCAGTACGTTCCGGTCACGTTGAAAGGCGCGAACGGTCAATCGTACGAGTTTACCCTTGCAAAAATTGAGCCCGACCGCGAAGATAAATCGAAATCGAAGATTGAACTTTCGGTCAAGCTACCCCCCGACCAAAATTCAAAACCGCGCGGCGAAACGCTGGTCGTCGAGGCGAGTATCAAGCCGTATATTAACCTCGTTTGGACCGGAACGGTAACACTGGTCCTCGGTTTTTTTCTAACGATTGTGAGAAGAGTAGGGGAGGCAGGCCGGAAGGAGTAAACGGACGGCGTCGCCTATTAGAAGTTAATTGAGTTTCTCGTCATAAAAGGGCAGCTAAGAGCTGCCCTTTTTTTTGTAGATGGAGCCCGCCTTTCAGGTGGACTCCATCTTTCAGGGCGCG
>JBGOVN010000327.1:0-2504 GCA_041478155.1 Bacteroidota bacterium
CTGTTCCCGCAGTTTTTCGACGCCCGTTCTTCGCCATGAAGAGAAGCATCCTCGACAATATTCTCTTGCTCAATGCGGAGAGTGCTGGCGCACGGGTCAACCAGGGGGTGCACATTACGGACCTCCAATACTCAACCCGATGGAAAATCACCGGAATAGATATCAGGAGGGCAGCGCCTTTTTCAGTTACAGCCGATGTACTCATCGGGGCGGACGGTCGAAACTCATTGGTGGCGAGAGTCGTCGGCAAACGCAGTTCCGCGATGTCCCCTGCCGGAAAAGAATTACGAAGGCGAGTCGCTGTCCAATGGCGCGCGCCGTTTCAGGATTCTGCCCGATCCGCCGTTAACTTGTTTCTGTCCGAGACGAATTATTTCGGAGTGGTAAATGTCGACAAGGATTCTGCCAACGTTGCAATGGTGGCGGATGCAGACGTTGCGTCTCTCGCCCGGGATGACTTTGCGGCTTTCTTCGGAGCGGCCGCCTTGAGAAATTTCTGCAAGAATGGGGGCCTCAATGATGTCGCATCATTCAAAGCTATCACAACAACCTATCCCGTCGATCCGACTTTTCACCGCTCCGAATTTCCTTCCGCATTCTTAGTGGGGGACGCGCACCAAACAGTGGAGCCGTTCACGGGTGAAGGGATCTACTTTGCCTTGTCCGACGGCGTCCGACAAGCCCAGCAAGTCCTTTCTCGTCACAGGATCACCCTAGCCCGCAGCACTCCTCCGCTCACTCGATTTTGGCCAAACTTCGTATTTTCTCCGCTCCTGCGGCATCCTTCACTCAGCAATGCCCTGGTCTCTGCCTGCTCGAATTTTCCGCGATTGATTTCATTCGCTTCCAGGACCGTTCTTGGTTGACCGTTCAGATACCTTTCCTTCGCCATCCCTGTTCTACAAGAGGGATTTCGTCGTCGATGCGCACAAAACACGAGCATTTCTCATCAACTCACGAAAGTTCGCTGAAAGGGAAGAGTTGAAATTGCGAGATATCATTCACGCGAACTCAAAATTCTGTTTTGATTTTTTCAACTTTTCAGTATCTTGGGAACCACTATGCTGAAGAAGTCCCTCGTCGTAGTCTGTTTCTGCGCCTCCGTCTCGTTTGGTCAAATCTATCAAGCAATCGACCGAACTGAATCATTCTGCACAGCCTACGGCAGCTCCAACGTTGCTCCCTACGTTGTTACTGATTTTCGCCTCTTGTCTTCGGAATCGAATCAAACTTTAGCCCCGACGCAGTTCGAAGCGAACGACACTTATACCGCCCCGGCATACCCGGATTCGTTGAGCTATCAATCCATGCAGCTCAGGTCCATGGTCAGTGTCAGCTCCTCCTCGTACATATTTTCCAATACCGATTGGACAGGATATAAGATTCTCGGTTCCTTCGCAATCACCGCGTTGTTGCTCAAGACTGATCAACAAACCTACGATGCGCTTTACGACTGGAAGCGTGAGAATGCAATCCTGCGAGAAACGAGTCCCATGGTCACAAAACTTGGAGACGGAATGTATTCTCTGGGGATGTTCGGTGGCTTCATGTTGTATTCCGCCGTCTTCGAGGACAAGAAAGCCTTCGAGGTGGGAAAGGTAGGACTTGAATCGTTTGCACTGAGCGGCATCGTGGTGCAAATACTGAAGAACACCTTCAGCCGCGAACGGCCGAGCACTGCAACCCAAAGCTCCGGAGCCTTCCACGGACCGCTCGCGTACTTCAATCAAGGGGAGAATCGAAAAGGCATTTCGCATTTTGATGCATTCCCCTCAGGACACACGACGACGGTTTTCGCCGCAGCGACTGCGTTGTCGGATATGTATACCCAACCGTGGGTTTCCTATGCTTCGTACTCACTTGCGACGGGTGTCGCCGTCAGTAGAATTACCGAACGGACACACTGGGCGAGCGATTGCTTTGTAGGCGCCATCATCGGAATTTTCAGCACAAAACTTGTCGAGAGGCTGAACTACCACACAACCGATTTTTCTATTCAGCCCCAGGCAGTTGAACAGCAATACGGTGTACTGCTGACAATGAAGCTCTAGTGTGCGCATGGTGGCCGCTACGCAGAAAGGCCGCATACGTCTTTTTCTTCTCGTTGTTCCTCTCTCCTGTCTCCCATTCCTGACGCTCCCGGCCCTCTCCCAGTTCCTCGACGCGCGTCAGTACCCCGACAGCAACGAAACGCGTCAACAACATTCTCCCGCATCCGGCGCACCGGTCCAGTGGTACACGTTGTTTGAACGAATGCCGCAGGATTGGTCACGGTGGGGAAACACCTCGTTCCGAAGCGACCAATCGGTTGAGTGGATTGCGGTGAGCGCGTTGACCGTGGCGCTTTTTGTCGCGGACGATGCGACGTACTCACCTTCACAGAAGCTGTACGAAACTTCTCCAGCAGCGAAACGATGGGCCGACAACTTTGCCGCGATTGGTGATGGACGAACTCAGTTCGTGCTCGCTGGAACGTACGCGGCCTACGGCCTCCTTGCAAATGA
>JBGOVN010000260.1:0-3174 GCA_041478155.1 Bacteroidota bacterium
CGTGCTATTTTGTCAAGATGTCCTTTTGCCTCCGGGCCGTCGATGACAACTCGCAGAGTTACTTTCTCACCAAGCTCCGAAAGCTTCGTTGCATACACCGGAGGAAGAGGAAATGCCCATGTGATGTCGTCGAACCCCGCGGCGGCAAATTGTTGGGCCTCGTAAAACGTGGAGACCGTAATCCCTTTGGCTCCCAGCTCACGTTGACGTTTTCCGATCTCAATGCACTTGTGCGTTTTGATGTGGGGTCGGAGGGTTACGCGAAACCCTTTCGCTTTTTCTTGCATACGCGAAAGGTTTCCCTCGAGAACTTCGTGTTCGAGCAGCAGTGCAGGCGTTGGAAGTGCGTTGATGTTCATCGGATTGGTTTGGTCTATCCTCAATATTCCATGAGACGCGTCAGCTTGTCCTTCAGTCGCCGTTTGGCGAGGAAGTCCTTTTCCAGCTCCGGATTGAACGGCACCGGTGTGTCGAGCGAGCCGAGCCGCATGACCGGAGCGTCGAGATATTCAAATCGTTCTTCCTGGATCGTCGATGCAATCTCCCCTGCGAATCCTCCCGTTTCGGTGTCCTCATGAAGCACCAAACATCTTCCGGTTTTTTCTACCGAAGCGAACACGAGTTCTTTGTCCCACGGCAGCAGCGTCCTTAGGTCGATTATTTCAATGCGTGTCTGAGGGAAATCTCGGGCAATTTCCGTTGCCCAATGGACACCGAGGCCGTACGTTACGATGGTGATATCCGTTCCCTCCTCCACGATGCGTGCCTGGCCGAGAGGAAGATTAAAATAATCGTCCGGGACGAGCCCTTCTATGCTCCTGTAAAGAACTTTGTGCTCGAAGAAAAGAACGGGGTTCGGGTCAATCAAGCTTGTCGTGAGCAATCCCTTTGCATCGTAGGGTGTTGATGGGTAGACGACCTTGAGGCCGGGTACGTGCGTAAACCACGCTTCATTGCTCTGCGAATGGAATGGCCCGGCGCCGACGCCGGCGCCGGTCGGCATCCGCACAGTGACGTTTGCCGACTGGGCCCATCGGTAGTGGGTTTTCGCGAGATTGTTGACGATTTGGTTGAACCCGCACGAAACAAAATCTGCAAACTGCATTTCCATCATCGAGGCTCTTCCGGCGACCGATAGCCCAAGCGAAACACCGACGATCGCAGATTCACAGAGCGGTGTATTGCGGACACGATTCTTACCAAACTGCCGAACCAATCCCTCCGTCACTTTAAATGCCCCGCCGTACTCGGCAATATCCTGACCCATGAGCACGAGGTTCGGGTCTCGTTCCATTCCCTGTCGCAATCCGTCGCTTATTGCATTGACAAATCTTCTTTTTGATTGTTTCAATTCGTTTGGAGGGATCAAGACAGTTTCAGACCGCGCATACACGTCGGCGATTTCCTCCGTCGCATCCGGCTCAACTTCAGGTTCTCGTCCCGCAGCTTCCCATGCTTCGTCGATCGTACGCTTGAGTTCCCCACGCAGGTCCTTGACTTTCGATTCGGTCAGAAGTCCGAGCTCCACCAGGAACCGTTCAAAATTTTCGACCGGGTCTTTCTTTTTCCATTCCTCGAATAACTGTTGCGGAATGTACTTTATTCCGGATGCCTCCTCATGGCCGCGCATTCTGAATGTCATCGCTTCCAGGAGGACGGGTTTCCGATGCTGACGCATCCGTGCGGCGATGCGCATGGTCGCATCGTAGACCTCGAGTATGTTGTTGCCGTCAACCTTGACCGCTTCGATACCGTAGCCGAGAGCCTTATCGACAAGTTGGTTACACCGAAACTGTTCAACCGACGGCGTCGAAAGCCCGTAGCCGTTGTTCTCGATAAGAAAAATAACGGGCAGATCCCACACGGCGGCAACGTTCACCGCTTCGTGGAAATCCCCTTCACTCGTTCCCCCTTCTCCCGAGAAGACGAGGGCAATATCATCCTTGTTCGACAGGTTGCTCTCGAGGGCGAGGCCATCCGCGACTCCCAGCATAGCACCGAGGTGCGAAATCATACCGATGACGCGATGTTCGGGTGCGCCGAAATGAAACGACCGGTCGCGGCCTTTCGAGTATCCCGACCTTTTTCCCTCCCATTGTGCAAACAATTTCGTCAGGGGCATCCTGCGTGCGGTAAAGACGCCCAAATTGCGGTGGAGCGGCAAGATCCAATCCGATTCGCGCAACGCAAGCGTACAGCCGACCGCAATCGCTTCCTGACCGATGCCGGAGAACCATTTGCTCAGCTTTCCCTGCCGTATCAGCAGGAGCATCTTTTCTTCGATCAAACGAGGCAGGAGGATCGCCTCATAAAGGCGCGTCAAAGTCTCATCGCTGTGTGTCGTGCGGTTGTAGGCCATTGAAGCCTTCTGCTCAAGGACAGCATCGTTCACAGACCACCATGTTGCAACTGTGCGAATGAATGAGGAAATTGCGCTGGTGCAAAGATGCCAAAAAAATAGAGTGTGAGCAAGCATCAAAAAAATTAATTCTTCTTCCCTCATAATGTGTGGAAGGCAGGAGGAGAGAGCATGAAAGTCGCGCTTGTTGTACTCATCGTAGCAGTTCCGATTCTCGCGCTCGGACAGTCGAGCGTTCCGTCGTATCATTCGTATAACGATTTCCTCCTTGCCTCCCCCGGCGCTCTGAAATTCGGGCTGTATGGGTTTGACAATCCCGCGCTGCTGACGTATCTCCGGCAGGCGGACCTGATGCTGACCTGGTCTGACATCGGAGGTCCTTCATCTAACTTCATTCGGTGGGGCCTCTTTGCTGCGGGACCAAATTTAGGATTCGGCATGGTCCGACAGAACACGTACGTCGGGTCCATAACAGATTATCGCGTGTCCGCGTCGTTCGGGAACAGATCGTTGAGCACCGGCATTGCCTACGGCTGGTCCTCCGGCGACAAGGATTTGTTTAATAGATCGACTCTCCTCACCATCGGCACGCTTGTGCGCCCTGACCGCTTCGTCTCGGTAGGGTTCTTCGGCACGACATCCCTGCACTCGAGCGACAATGAAGGAGTCGTCGATGTTGCTGTACGCCCTCTTGGCAACGAGTTGTTTGCGGTCTTCGGAGACTATGCCCTTCAGCATACGAAATCGCTGGGCAACGGAAACTGGAGCGCCGGCGCGGCTCTGGAGCCGCTTTCGGGAATTCGTTTCGCTGCGAG
>JBGOVN010000019.1:0-10233 GCA_041478155.1 Bacteroidota bacterium
ACGGCTGGTATCAAATCCGAATCCCCATCAATGAATACACGAGAAAAATCGGAGACCCCTCTTTCACAAACGTTGAGGGGGTCAGACTCTGGCTCACCGGTGCGCAGAATCCGGTCATCCTGCGTCTGACCGAATTCAATCTGATCGGGAATCAATGGGAAGAACTTGTCAAGAACGACCCAGAGTTCAAGGTCAGTGTCGTGAACATAGAGGACAATCCCAACTACAGCTCGCCCGCCGGAGATGCTCTTCGCACACGAGATCTCACGCGTCCGGATCAGAACATCCACAGCAACGAACAATCGCTGGATCTCATCGTTAAGGGATTGAAGGATGGAGAGACGAAGGAAGCGATAAAGCGGTTTAATATCAGGCCGCTCGACGTTTTCAGTTATCGATCGATGAAGATGTTCGTACACGGTGAAACGGCCGATAATCTTGAAAGTAATTCGAAGGGGTACAAAGCGTTTAGCTACTCCGACACGTCAAACTATGACGTCGATGTTTTTCTCCGATTCGGGTTTGACTCGCTCAATTACTATGAGTATCGGGAGCCGGTTCATCCAGGGTGGGATCCCCGCAATGGCATCGTCATAAATTTTAATGAGATAACATCGCTCAAACTCCTAAGAGACAGCGCCGGGGCGATTACTGCCCGCTATCCGGTGAAAAGCGGCCCGCCGGGCGCTACCTTGCAGGTTCGCGGAAATCCGACACTGACGAATGTGCGCTACATTTCGGTCGGCGTTTACAATCCGCCAAACAAGGGGGCGACTGAAATCAACGGTGAATTGTGGGTCGACGAATTACGATTGACGGATGTCGACAACACTCCGGGATGGGCTTACCGTTTTGACACGAGTGTTAAGCTGGCTGACGTTGCAAGTATCGCATTCTCGTACACCGACCGCGATCCGAATTTTCACTCGCTGGAAGATCGATTCGGGACAAGGAATGTCAACTTGAATTGGTCTCTCTCTGCGAATGTGGGCGTTGAGCGCTTCTTACCCGAGAGCTGGAACGGTTCGAGCCTGGGTTTCTCCTACTCTCATGTCGAAGCGATTCAAAAGCCCAAGTACCTCCCCGGAACGGACATCCTCGTCGAAGAGGCAGCCCAGCGGGTTGCCGCAGATACCTCGGTCTCCCGTGCGCAAGCCGTCCAGAAGGCGGACGACATTCGCACGCAATCGCAGGATTTGTCGGTCACCGAGACGTATGCTCTCCCGAACGTGAAACTCAACATTCCATCCTCCTCCTGGCTCGTGACTGAGACAATCGACAGGCTCAATTTTGGATACTCGTACACGGTCTCGACCCGGCGGAGTCCCACGATTGAGTATTCGGAAGCCTGGAATTGGAATGCGCGAATCGGTTACGGCCTGCCGTTCGGACAGAATAACTATGTCGAGCCCTTCTCCTGGCTGGGAGGTCTGTTCCCGTTCGATTTTTGGAGGGGTCTGAAGTTTTTTTTCACGCCGCGACAAATCAATCTTGCGACGACAATGATGCGCAGTCAGTCCCGCGACCGTGCGCGCAATCAGACAAACCAGAATCCGATTGTCCGAAACCTTACCTCAACCAGATCTATGAACTTCAACTGGCAATTCATCGACGGGGGATTGCTCAACCTCGGTGCGGATTATCAACTCGATATCTCCAGCAGTCTTGTCCATCTCGAAGTTGACCCGCTAGGGCGGCAGCGTTCCTTTGCCGATATCCTCAACGACATTTTTCTCAAGAGCAAGTTGATCGATTTTGGAAACGACCTGAACTACGGTCAAACGATCAACTTCACCACACGACTGGCAGTCCCAAAAGTATTCAAGCTCGACCAGATCATCTCGCCAAGCCTGAGGTATTCCACCAGGTACGACTGGTCGAACAATCTCCAGGCGGGCGCTTTAGGAAAGAGTGGAGGAGTGGGAACAAACCTGACGCTGACGATGGATATCAACGTCAAGACGATTACCGATCAGATCTGGGCGCCGCTGCCGCAGTTCACAGTTCCAACCCCGGCGGATAGCGCCGCGGGAGGGCCGGGACGACTCGACCAGATTTCGCGTGTGCTCCTCAAAATACCGTTCTTCGACTTCGACCGGTTCAGCATCTCGTTTACACAGACCAACCGCTCCGCCAACAGCGGGCTGCTCGGTCGACCCGGCTTTGCGAATATCTTCGGACGTTTTCCTTTTCTCCAGTCATCGCTCTCCGAGAATGGTCCGTCGTTGATGTATCAGTTGGGGCTCTCCTCGGACCCGAATGGCGCCGTCATCCTTCACGGAAAGAATTCATTCCCGTTCTTCGCAGGATATTCCTTGCCCGGGCTCCGAGCTCCGGGAGGAAACTTAACGGACGTCTTTTCCCAATCCAATCGCATAACGATGCGATCGTCGCGTCCTCTCTGGGAAGGGGCACAGATCGAGTTCAATTGGAATGTCGCCTGGAATTACAACTCCAACAGCACAATCGTGACGGACTCTCTCGGCGTTCCGAGCGTTGCAAACAGGGTTGTCACCGGCGATGTCGACCGCTCCTTCCTGACATTCCCGCCGGTATTATTTTTTCAGCTCTTCCATACGAGTATTGAAGAAGTAAACAAGCGATTCGAACGGTTGAAGGCCGACCCCAGCGACCAACGGGCGGACGACGTAAAACTTTCACAGGCCTTCACTGAAGGGCTTGAGGCATTTCCGTGGATCACAAAAGTCCTCGGGACCATCGCACCTCGTCTCAACTGGTCGATTCGGTGGGATGGACTGGAAAAGTTTGCTCTTTTCAGAAGCTTTACTTCGCGCGTGACGCTCGACCACGCGTACAATTCGGATTACCGACGGCGCTGGAGACTAACGCCGGACGGCCAGGAAGTGACGGAAGGCCAGACGGTGACGTACGGGTTCAATCCGCTCGTGGGCTTGAACGTCACGTTTAAGGAGCTCATCAAAGGCAATTTCGGCGCCTCCGTCCGCTACGCTACGACGACCTCGTACGATCTCATTCCCTCGATTGAGAATATCGGCGAGAACGCTACGAGCGACTTGACACTCACGACAAACTATTCACGCCAGGGGTTTGAAATTCCGTTCTTCGGTCTTTCCCTTACCAACGACATCGACATCAGTTTTTCATACACGTACTCAAAGAGTGCCCGACGACTCTATGACATGAAGGAAAATTTTCTCCCCGACGGACTGCCGCAAGACGGGTCGAGCCGGACTGTTATGGAGCCAAGAATCAAGTACATCCTGAGCGCGCGGGTGACCGCGTCGCTGTACTATCGTTATACCAAAATCGCTCCCGACGCAGGCGGCTCGAAAATCCCGGGATCGACAGTGAACGAGGGCGGGCTCGACGTCCACGTCGCGATACAGTAGGAACGACGCGTTCGTTCAGCGGCAGGTTCGTTGCTTCTTCGTGCTTTAATCGCTATTTTTCTTTTTCGGTGAATGATGGAAATTTCAAAAAAAATATTGTGGGTTGACGACGAAATAGACCTCTTGAGAGCCCATCTCATGCTTCTCGAGCAGAAAGGCTATAAGGTCGATACCGCGACGAATGGCGAGGATGCGGTGGAGCTCGTTCGGGAGCATGATTACGACCTCGTGTTCCTGGATGAGGTCATGCCAGGCAAAGGGGGGTTGCAGACGCTCGCGGAGATAAAAGACCTCACGCCCAACCTGCCAGTCGTCATGGTGACCAAGAGCGAAGCTGAAAGTCTGATGGAAGAGGCAATCGGAGGGAAGATTACGGACTACCTGACCAAACCAGTCAATCCCAGTCAGATCCTGTTAGCGTGTAAGAAAATTCTCGAATCGAAAAAAATCGCGCGCGAACACGTCTCCCGGGACTACGCGAAGGAATTCCAGAACATCGCGGTAACGTTGATGAATCCGCTGAGTGCGACAGAATGGATCGACCTGTACGTCAAGATGACGAACTGGGACATTGAGCTCGACGCTCATTCGGAACTCGGCTTGCGCCAGACTCTGCTCGATCAAAAAAGGGAATGCAACGCAGAATTCGGAAAGTTCGTCGAACGGAATTACCAGAAATGGATTAATGACCCGAAACATCCTGTCATGCTCTCGACTGATATCGTTGAAAACGTCGTTCTCCCCAACGTGAACGACCGTTCCTCGGTATTTTTTTTCGTCATCGATTGTCTCCGTCTCGACCAGTGGCTGATGATGGAGGATATTCTGTCCGAGTACTACACTTTTGACAAAGACTACTATTTCAGCATTCTGCCCACGGCGACGCCCTACTCCCGCAATGCTATTTTTAGCGGCCTTTTCCCTTCCGAACTCGAACGACGCTTTCCGGAAATATGGCAAGCGGGGGAGGACGACGAGAACAGTCGCAATCGCCACGAACATCAGTTACTGGACAAACTGCTGGAACGAAAGCGAATGCAGCTCAATCCTTCGTCAAAGTATGTCAAGATTCTGGATACGGACTTCGGCCGCCAATTCGAAAACAATATTCTCTCGTATACTCAGACGCGTCTGACCGCGGTGGTGGTGAATTTCATCGACATGCTTGCGCACGGGCGCTCGGATTCTCCGTTGCTGAAAGAAATTGCTCCCGATGAAGCGGCGTATCGGTCCCTGACCAGCTCCTGGTTTCAACATTCCTCGTTGTTCGGCATGCTGAAAACGCTCTCGAAACAGAAAAACGTCAAGATCATCATCACGACCGACCACGGGAGTGTCCGATGTTTGCGCGGCTCGAAGGTGCTGGGCGATCGAGAGGCATCGACGAACCTCCGGTACAAGTTTGGCCGTAACCTTAAAGTGGACGACAAGCAGGCGGTGTTTGTCAAGAACCCTGCCGACTTTAACCTCCCTCGCGGAAGCGTGACCACAAACTACATCATGGCGAAGGAAGACTACTACTTCGTCTACCCAACCGACTATCACAAGTACCTCAACCAGTACAGAGACAGCTTTCAGCACGGAGGCATCTCGATGGAGGAGATGATCCTTCCCGTCGTGAAGCTCGAACCGAAGTAATGCAATCGTTTACCACCGATTCCGGCAGCAAGACGACTGCCGCCGCGCGCTTGTTCGCACAATCGCTCCGGCGTGGGGATGTGGTCGCACTCTTCGGCGACCTCGGCAGCGGAAAAACTCAATTCGTCAAGGGAGTCTGCGAAGCGTTCGCGGTCCGGGAAACCGTGACGAGTCCGACGTTCGTGATTGTCAATCGTTACGACGGGCGCGATGTCGCAGGCGAAGAGCTGCTGCTCTACCACGTCGACCTCTACCGCATAAGAACGATTTCTGAGATTTACGACCTCGGCTACGAAGAGATTGTTCGGAGCCAGGGGATTTGCATGATAGAGTGGGCCGAGATGCTTGGGGAACTGCTTCCCGACCGCCGATACGATGTGCGGCTCTCGCTCGGCTCCCGCGAGAATGAACGAAGAATCGAGATTGAGCGAGTAGATTCTCCGCGCACAGAACCCCATCGTTCAAATCTCCAAAAGCTCGGCCAGTCATGACGGTGCTCGGGATTGAGACGTCGGGGGCCGTTTGCTCAGTCGGATTGACTGACGGCAAGGGGATCTCTACCGAACGGTCTGTCGTTGAATCCCACATCCATTCAGAAAAACTCCTCACACTCGTCCAGGAAGTTTGTGCTCTTGGACGCATCCGCATTTCCAACATTGATGGAATCGCAGTCTCAATCGGGCCTGGCTCTTTCACCGGTTTGCGTATCGGCCTGAGCGCCGCGAAGGGATTGTCCGCTGCTCTGAACAAACCTCTCATGACGGTATCCACGTTTGAAGCAATAGCAGAATCCGCCTTCGTTCTCCATAAGACCGCCCTGTACGTTCTCCTCTGCGTGGACGCGAAGCAGGGGGACTTTTACGTTGGAGCGTTCGAGCGGGTTGAACGTACGACGGTCGCGCGGATTTCCGTGTCGGTACAAACACTTGAGGCTCTCAAAGGCCACGCCATGAAGCTTCCGGCGATCATTCTCACCGATAGAAAAGAGGCGTTGGAACGGGTTTTTGACTCTGAGAGCGTTTTCGACGATATTCAAAAGTTCTGCCGCGGTGATGTCGTAGCGGACCTCGGACTCCGAAAACTGCTGAAGAACGAAACGAGCGACGTTGGTACGACGGAACCGATGTATCTGAAGGACTTTGTTGTGAAGAAGCGTGCAACGTAACGTTCATGCATTCTGAAGGAGGAGGTTATGGCCTGGTTTAGACGGTCAAAGGAAAACATACAGAGTCAAAGCCAGAAGAAGGACATGCCCGACGGAATGTGGGTGAAATGCGGGGGCTGTGGCGAAATCATACATAAGAAACAGCTGGAACAGAACCTTTGGACCTGCACGAAGTGCAATTACCATTTTCGTATTGGCAGCAAAGAATATTTTAGCATCCTTCTTGACGAGGGGTCGTTTAAGGAGATGGATAAGAAAATGCGTTCGGTCGACCCATTGAAATTTGTCGACACGAAGCCCTACTCGAAGCGGATTGAAGAGACGATCAAAAAAACCGGCTTAACCGAGGCCGTCCGTACAGGGACCGGAAAAATAGACAAGATGCCTATCGTCATAGCTTGCATGGACTTTGCATTCATCGGCGGAAGCATGGGTTCTGTGGTGGGTGAGAAGATCGCCCGCGCAATCAATTCGTCGCAGGAACTCAAAGCGCCTCTCATCATCATATCCTCGAGCGGCGGGGCACGCATGATGGAGGGGGCGCTGTCGCTCATGCAATTGGCCAAGACCAGTGCGAAGTTGGCTCAACTCTCCGACCAGAGAATACCGTACATCTCGCTCATGACAGACCCTACGACAGGGGGTGTGACGGCCAGTTTTGCAATGCTTGGCGACGTTCACATCGCCGAGCCGGCGGCGCTCATCGGCTTTGCGGGCCCCCGCGTTATCAAACAAATGATAGGAAAGGATTTGCCTCAGGGATTCCAGCGGTCGGAGTTTCTTCTTGAGAAGGGATTCATCGACATGGTTGTTCATCGGAAAGAAATGAAAGAGACTATATCGAAGCTGCTCAAGTTGCTCCAGAATTGAACCCAGAATTGAATAATGTATGAAAATTCATATCGTTGGTGTTCCGATGGATCTCGGCGCAGGCCGTCGGGGAGTGGATATGGGACCTTCCGCGATTCGCATTGCGGGAGTTGCAGATCGTATGCGAGGCCTCGGCCACACAGTGGTGGACGAGGGGGATATTCTGGTGAAGGCTCCGGAGCAACAGAAGATCCGAAATGAAAAGCTCAAGTACCTTCCTGAGATCGTCCGTGCCTGTACCCTTCTCTCAACCAAGGTGGAAAAAGTTGCTTCCAGCGGGAATTTTCCGCTCGTGCTTGGCGGCGACCATTCCATAGCAATTGGCACTATCGCCGGAATCTCGTCCTACTGCAGACAAGCGAACAAAAAACTCGGCGTACTCTGGATCGACGCTCACGGAGACTTGAACACCGACCAGACTTCCCCGTCAGGAAATATCCACGGCATGCCGCTCGCCGCCTCGATAGGGCTCGGAGCAATCGAGCTGACGTCGGTGGGAGGCGACTTTCGAAAGGTCGACCCGACGAAGGTTGTGCTTCTTGCTACGCGAGACCTCGACGAAGGAGAGCGGAACTACATAAAGAAATACGGAGTGAATATTCTTACGATGGAAGAGATCGACAAGCACGGTGTGGGGGCTATTATTGCGAAAGCATTGCACAAACTCGAGGGTGTCGATTTTCTGCACGTCAGTCTGGATTTGGACGCCGTCGACCCCTCCGTCGCTCCTGGAGTAGGCACCCCGGTGAAGGGCGGGCTCAACTACCGGGAGGCCCATCTGATTATGGAAACGCTCAGCGAACATGGTTCGATGAATTCACTCGAAGTGGTTGAGGTGAATCCTATCCTCGACAATCGGAATCAATCCGCTGAATTTGCGGTTGAGTTGATGCTCTCCGGATTCGGAAAGAAGATCATTTAGCGATGCAGGAGATTCGAACAACCAGAGAGATGCAGTTGGCTTCCGAGGTCGCGAGGATGGGGGGGAAGAAAATCTGCGTTATACCGACGATGGGGTTTCTCCATACCGGGCATGCGAGTTTGATCGAGCATGCGCGAACGATCGGCGACATGGTTGTGACGACAATCTTTGTCAATCCCGCCCAGTTTGGCGTCAACGAGGACTTTGAGCGTTATCCACGCGATCTTCAACAAGATGAGAAGATTGCTGCCGCCGCAGGGTCGGATGTGATTTTTTGCCCGGAAACCGCTGAAATGTATCCAGAAGGGTTCAAGACGTTCGTTGAAACCGAACGCGTGTCGAAAATCCTCGAAGGGAGGTTTCGGCCGACGCATTTTAGAGGCGTTACGACGGTGGTAGCGAAGCTCTTTAATATAGTAAAGCCCAATGCCGCAATCTTTGGACAAAAGGACGCCCAGCAAGCGTTCATCTTGAAGCAAATGGCGCGAGACCTCAACTTTGATATTGAAATACTGACCTCGCCGATCGTCCGTGAGCCGGATGGGCTTGCGATGAGCTCGCGCAATGTGTATCTCAGTTCCGACGAACGCAGGAACGCAACAGTGCTGTACAGATCTCTGAAGCATGCGGAGCGGCGGATTGGTGCAGGCGAGCGGTCGGTTCAACGGCTGATAACTGAAATGAGATCAATGATACAAGATGCCAACCCGACCGAGATCGATTATGTCTCATTTGTACGACCGGACATGTTCGAAGAGACAGATTCCATAACCTTTTCCTCGATACTTATTGCACTTGCCGTCCGATTTGGAAAAACGCGACTGATCGACAACAACATTGTGCAGGTAGGGGTGCAGGTAACGAAATCATGAGCGATGCCCGGAGAGATCTTGCCGCAGTGGTCATGGCTGCGGGAAAAGGGACGAGAATGAAGGATCCGTCGAAGGCGAAAGTGATGTACGAGATCAACGGGAAGCCGCTGATCCACTACGTAGCAGACCTTGCATACGAGTTGAACGCAAAGAGGGTCATCATCATCGTCGGTTATCAGCGTGAGGCAGTCGCGGAGTATGTGCGGCGGTCGCATCCGGATGTTGAATGCGCCGTTCAAGCGGAACAACTGGGGACAGGGCACGCCGTTATGCAGGCGGAGAAAGCACTTGATGGCTTCACGGGAGATGTCGTCGTCCTCTCCGGCGACGTTCCACTCCTGACGCGAGGCAGCATGATGGAGCTCATCGACCACCATCGCCAGACGGGAGCCGTCGCCACGATACTCACGGCAGAGTTTACGGACCCGACCGGATACGGGCGCATCATCAGGAATCCGGACCGGACGGTGAAGAAGATTGTCGAGCACAAAGATGCCACTGACGAAGAACGAAGGGTTTCGGAGATCAATTCCGGAATCTATCTCTTCGATAAAGAAAAACTCTTTGACGGACTAAAACACATCACTCCGCACAACATCCAGAACGAGTATTACCTGACTGACGTCTTCGAATACTTTTGGCGTCACCATTGGGTCATCTCGGCGATCAAGGCCTCGCATCCCGATGAAATACGCGGAGTCAACACATTTGACCAACTCGAGGAGGCGAACGTGGTGTTGAATGCGAGGGCGGGAAAATAGTTCTGCGTTGGCGAAAACTTGGTTGGAACTCCTTCGAACAGTGAGTATATTAGAGAGAATTTCGTTGAAGAGCTGGCCCGTCACGCCAGAAGCGTGACGAGGTCTCGTCCCGACTCCGTCGGGAGGGACAGAACGGTCCCGCTTAGGAAACAGCGGGATTGAATCCAAACAACGGAATCAACTATTGCGGCGATTGTTTTCCTTTGGAGAGCTGGCAGAACGGCTATTGCACCAGTCTTGCCCCGTAGGGGTGGCGATGCCAAAAACTGGCGCCTGAAAAATGTTCAATCATGGCCTACACGTACGTTTTGAAAAGTCTCAGAGAGTGGAATTGGAATTACTGATATTTCAGCGGGACGCTACTGCACCGTACGCGCCACTAATCTAAACATGTGATCCAACTTTTGCGGCAAATGTTCCCACCTGGAGAGCTGGCAGAACGGCTATTGCACCAGTCTTGAAAACTGGCGCCCGCAAGGGCTTCGGGGTTCGAATCCCTGGCTCTCCGCTCGACGATCACGTGTGAAACTTTCTTACATGTCAATCGGAGAAATGAGGAGAGAAAAGAGGTTCAAAAGTCCGACAGGAAGGAAGAAGATTAGAGAACTCTTGAAGTAAAATAACAGATTTACTC
>JBGOVN010000002.1:0-18068 GCA_041478155.1 Bacteroidota bacterium
CCTCTTTGGACGCCGTCTGGCTGAATATCACATACTTCAGCTTCCGGGAGGCTTTTACCTTGAACTCTTCGGGATGAGCATCGTAGTACCGGCGGGCGTCGTCATCCGTAACCGCTACCGAGGAATCCGGTACTAAACGGTTGGCATCGAAGAGCACGTATTCAACATCCATCGAAACGTTTTCATTCGCATATCGCTGTCGAACCTCCCCGTCGGTGACCCGTACGGCAGCCGAAAGCAGACTCTGAAGTTTCTTCCGCCGCTCGTCCTGCCGTAAGACATCCTCAACCTGGATCCAGGCAGCCTTATTCTGCGGGTCCGACATAGCCCGGTAATATGCATCTCGTCTGAATGCTCCTGTTGAATCCTTAAACTGTGCGACAAGAAATTCCGGGGGATTTGGGCCCTGAACGAGATTGACAATCTCCTGGTCTGTGACTGTGATCCCTAAACGGTCAAGTTCCTGGTCCACCAATGTCTCGTCGATAATCTGACTCCACACCTGCGCTCTGATCTGGCGCTCCGTTTCGTCGTCAACCTCCGCACCGGATTGTTTCTTCTGATTCTCGGTTGCCCGTTTGACCAACTCCGAGAACTCCCGGTAACTGATTTCCTTCCCGTTGACCTTACCGACGTAGTCGGTCACCGCACCACCTCTGCCGCGACGGCCGGTGAGGTCCATTCCCCAATCGAAGATGATGAAAAGGATGAAGAAAACGGCGAGAACGCCGAACAACTTCGTGAGGTTATTCCTGATTTGCGTCATCAAAGGCATAACTGAAAAATCTCCCGCATCAAAATGTACCAGTAATGGACAATTTTTTTTAAATATACCCGCGATTCGTCTGAAATGCAACGAATTTCTTGTTGACTTTGTTGGCACATTGACTTATATTTTTTCTCCCTTTTGCGTTGCTGTTCCATCGTAAACTAAAAGCGCGAGGCGTACAGACGCTCGCGCTTTTGCATATTCAACCAACATCGGAATTTGATCGGAGATCGCAGTTGTGAAAACTCAATGGACGAGAGTCACGATTATCATCGCCGCCGTTCTCCTCTCGGCCGTCTTCCTGTGGCCGACGTATCAGGATTACAGCTTCCGGCAAAAGATGAGCAAGCTCCAGGGATCGGACAGTCTCGCGTACGTCGAACAGCATCAGGAAGAAATTCTTAACGCGAAGACCAAGCGCATTAAACTGGGGCTCGACCTGCAAGGGGGCATGCGCGTCGTTTTGGAAGTTGACATACTTCAACTTCTGGATGACCTGGCAAAAAACAAAGACGATAATTTTCACTCCATCCTCACCGACGTTCGCAAGGAAGCGAACGCTGCTGAGGTCTCCATCATTCCCGTCTTCGCAAAAAAATTCCAGGACCGCGGCATCAGGCTGAGCCGATACTACGGAAGTATTCGGGATGACGACTCGAAGGTTATCAGCCAGCTCGAGTCTGAGACAGAGAAGGCCGTCGACCGCGCCATCGAAATTGTCCGCAACCGTGTCGACCAATACCATGTTTCCGAGCCGAATATTCAGAAACAGGGCTCGCGCCGGATCATCGTCGAGCTTCCCGGTGTGAAGGATGAAAATGAGGTCCGGCAACTGCTGCAAGGGACGGCAAAGTTGGAGTTCAAGCTCCTGAAAGACCCCCAGATAGCCCTCAAGATCATGGACAACGTCGATAAGTTCCTGACGGGAAAGATGGATACGACGGGCGTGGGGGGTTCGAAAAAACGGACTGAGGAACAACAGCCGAAAAGTGCATTAACGGAACTAATGGGATCGAACGCCCCGGCTTCGGCCGATACAACGCAAGAATCAAAATTTCAGCGCGAACATCCATTCTTCACCTACGTGCGCGCCGACCAGAGCGGCGAGGGATATGTGGAAGAGAAGAACAAGGAGCGGGTTTCCCTGCTGCTCGCGCGTGACGACATCCAGCGGATGCTACCTCCCGACTTTCAATTCGTATGGTCGGCAAAGACAATTCCGACGCGCGACGGAGGAAAATTCTTCATCCTCTACCCGGTCAAGAGCCAGCCGGAGTTAACCGGCGGTGTCATTGTCGACGCGCGCGCCAGCGTCGACCCCGAGGATAATCGGCCGATTGTCAACATGGAAATGAGCAGCGAGGGAGCACACGAGTGGGCCCGCATCACCGGCGCAAATGTCAAGAAACGGATTGCCATCACACTCGATAACGCAGTTTTCTCTGCGCCTGTCGTGGAGAATAAAATTGTAGGAGGGCGTTCACGTATCACAGGCATGGAGTCTGCGAATGAGGCTCGCCTGTTGGAGATTGTCCTGAAAGCCGGCGCATTGCCCGCACCCGTTACGATCATCGAGCAGCGATCCGTCGGAGCTTCGTTGGGTGAAGATTCCATCCGTTCCGGCATCTCAGCCGCAGCCGTGGCGCTTCTCTTCACAATCGTCTTTATGGTTTTTTATTATAAATCTGCTGGGAGCGTGGCCGACGTCGCGCTCTTCTTTAACATGTTATTCCTGCTCGGCGTGCTCGCGGGGTTTCAGGCTACGCTCACGCTCCCGGGTATCTCGGGCATTATTCTGACGATCGGAATGGCTGTGGACGCAAACGTGCTGATCGACGAGCGCATACGCGAAGAACTGGCGGGAGGAAAAACTGTACGTGCCGCGATTGATGCCGGTTACTCCAAGGCGCTGAGCGCCATCATCGACTCCAACTTTATCACGTTTATCACCGGCGTCATTCTCTACCAGTACGGCACAGGCCCGATTCAGGGATTTGCGCTGACGCTGATGATCGGCCTGGCCACAAGCTTGTTCAGCGCAATTATCATCACGCGAGTCATCTTCGACCAGATGACGCAACGCGATATGAACCCGAACTTCGGGTAGGCCCCGTCTGACGGTTTCCCAGTAGAACTAGAAGGAGCGTTCGCCCTTGCATATTTTCAAACATACAAATTTTGATTTCCTCTCGATACGACGGAGAATGTATTTCGTTTCCGCAGCCATCATTCTCGCGGGCCTGACATCCCTTATTTTCAAAGGCGTCAACTACGGCATCGACTTCCGCGGCGGGACGGAACTTGTCCTCGGCTTCGACCAGCGGCCTCAGATATCAGAGATCAGGAGCGCCCTCGACAAAGTTGGCCTGGGAAACAGCGAGATCAAATCGCTCGGCGGTGACAAGAATGTCCTGATCCGGACTGCCGAACAGGGTGAGGGAACGGTTATTGGAAATAGGATCAAGAGTGCCGTCCACGATGCGTTTCCAACTACCCAGATCGAACTCATAAAGGGATACAGGATCGGGGCTAAGATCGGTCAGGAACTCCGGCGAGACGCGCTGTATGCTGTTGCCGTTTCGTTGGTGGCGATTCTTCTCTACATAGCCGTTCGCTTTAAGTTCGTATTCGGATTCGGGGCGGTCGCAGCGCTATTCCACGATACACTCCTGACGATCGGCATTATCTCCATCGCCGACGGCTTGATTCCGGGCTTGAACCTTGAGATCTCCCAGGAGATTGTTGCTGCCTTCCTCACACTTCTCGGCGTCTCAAACAACGATACCATTGTCGTGTTCGACCGAATTCGTGAGAACCTTAAGATTTACCGCAGCATGTCGCTCTATGACGTAATGAACAAGAGTCTCAACGAAACTTTGAACAGGACGATCATTACGTCGGGGACGATCTTCATTGTGTTGTTGACCCTTTTGTTTGTCGGAGGCGAGGTCACGAGAGGATTTGCATTTACGATGACCATTGGTATCCTGACGGGGACGTACTCATCGATTTACATTGCAAGCGCGCTCGTCCTTGAATGGTCGCAGCGGAAGAAGAAAGAACAACAATAACGGCCAGGCCGGAAATCCCGGCCGGACGTCGGTTTAGAACAACGGTGTCGCGATGATGAAATTCAAAAGCAGGGAACTCAAGAACGTTACTGTGATCGAACTCAGCGGGAACGTCATGGGTGGACCCGATGCGACAGCTCTGAACGAGCAGTTACACAAACTCATCGAAGGCAACCGGAAAAGAATTGTCGTTGACTTGAAGGACGTCAAGTTCATCAACAGTTCAGGCCTGGGGATGCTCATCGGAGGATTGACTACCTTGAGAAACTCCGGGGGAGAAATGAAACTTGCTCGTGCCTCAAAAAAAATCGAGACGCTTCTCGAAATGACGAAACTGACAAATGTGTTTGACGTTCATAAGAAAGTCAACGACGCCGTCGACGCCTTCCGGTAAATCCGCCTTCACCTTTTTCCCTCATTGCATTTTATCCTTGTTTCAGATATATTCCTCCCCATCGAACCCCGTCTAGAGCACCCAGACAGAATCAGTCCCGACCTCCATGTCCTCTAAGCCGCTCTTCATTACAGTCGCCGGCAATATCGGCGCCGGAAAATCTTCACTTACCCGCCTCCTGGCCGAACATTTCAGCTGGAAGCCGTACTATGAATCAGTTGAAGATAACCCCTATCTCTCCGATTTCTACGGCGATATGAAGCGCTGGTCGTTCCACTTGCAGGTCTATTTTCTGGCACACCGGTTCATGGACCACAAGCAGATAGCTGAGGGAACGCAATCGGTCATACAGGACAGGTCGATCTACGAGGATGCGGAGATTTTCGCACGGAACCTTCACGATATAGGGAAGATGGAGAATCGGGATTACGAAAACTATGTGTCCCTTTTCTATGCGATGACGGAGTACCTCAAGCCACCGGACCTGATGATTTATCTGAAGGCTTCAACCGATACGCTTGTAAAACAGATCGCACGACGGGGGCGTGAATTCGAGCAGGGGATTCAACGGGAATACCTCGTCCAGTTGAATCATCATTACGAGGATTGGATCGGCAAGTACGACATCGGGCCCCTCCTGATCATCCCTTCCGACAATCTCGATTTTGTCAACAGGAAGGGTGATTTCTCTTCCATCGTACAGCGCGTGAAGGATAGCATTCCCCAACTTCAGTTATTCGAGCGCTAGCCGAGAACACCGGATCTGAACGGCCTCCTGGTAAGAGGAGGTGTCGGGCTCTTACTTCTTCGTTTTTCCAGCAAGAAGTTTCTGGTATGATTTCTTGTCGACCAGGAGATTCACAGCACTTGTAAGTTGGCCATCATCCTCAAGCGTCGATTCGATCCGCGCCCGATCCCCTTTCATCCTTCCCGTAATTTCTGTCTTCAACCACGACATTAATTCCTTTTCATATCGTTGAATTGAGCGCTGCTTCTCGGCGTTGGCCATTCCGTCGAGCCGATGAATCTCGTCCATAAACGTTTTATTGTATCGAGACTTCTCAGCGATATCCCGCAGTTCCCTGATTTTCAGTTCGGCGTCTTCCTGATACTCAAATCCTTTTTCCTTCAGGAACGTCTCAAAGTCAGCGAGAATCTCCTTCGTGACTTCGAAGTGGTCGGGGAGGGTTTTTTCTCTCGCGGCGTAGTGGTTGGCATATTTGAAGAGCATCGCTTTGCGGCTTAACTCTTCGAGAAGCTTCCCGCCGTCTTCGTCGGCTACGGTTGTATCGGGTTCAATACCCCCCGCTTCGAGGACCTTCCGATTATGCCGTGTGCGAAATTCCCGTTTGAGACTATCCGGCATGGTTACGACGACACCATCCTTCGTTCGGTGGAAGTAGTCGATTTCCTGGATACAGCGTCCGCTCGGAGTGTAGTAACGGGCGGTCGTAATTTTTACAGAAGTATTTTCAGAGAGTCGCGTAATGGTCTGGACCAGTCCCTTCCCGAAGGTCCTCGTTCCAACAATGACGCCGCGGTCGAGGTCCTGAATCGCGCCGGCAACAATCTCGCTCGCGCTCGCACTACCACGGTTGACGAGCACGGCCAACGGGACATCGGAGAACATCGGTTTTTCTGCTGAATAGTATTTCCTGTCTGCGTCAGCTTTCCGTCCCTTCGTGGTAACCACCAGGCTGCTTTCGGGAAGAAACTTCGCGGTTATCTCCACGGCGATATCCAATAAGCCGCCCGGATTGTCGCGAAGGTCCACTACAATTCCACGCAGCTCGCCTTTCGTTTTGAGTTCTTTCAGGGCGTTGCGAAGGTCGTCACCCGCGTTTCTCGAGAACCGCTCAAGCTTGACGTACCCGACCCCCTCCCGGACGTATCCCGTGTACGTGACATTTTTCACCGGAATCTCTTCGCGCACGAGAGCGAATTCAAGCGGCTTCGGTTCGCCTTCTCGTTCAACCTTGAGATGCACCTCCGTTCCGGGCGCGCCGCGCACAAGCTGGCGCACATCGTCGAGCGAGGAGCCCGTCGTACGTTTGCCGTCGATATCAGTGATCCTGTCGCCGATCTCAATCCCCTGCTTCGCCGCTGAAAAGCCCTCGATCAGACTGATGACCGTGATTCCGCCGTCCCGAAGACCTATCGTTACTCCCACGCCTCCGTATTTTCCCGTTGTGACAAGGTCGAGTTCATCGCTTTCCTTCTCTCCGATGTACACTGTATATGGGTCGAGTGTCTTGAGCATACCATCAATACCGGATCGCATGAAACGGTCCGGGTCTATTTCATCGACATAGTTCGCCGCTATTTCCTTGTAGACCTTCCCGAAAACTTCTATGCTGCGGTGGATTTTCAGAAAGTAGTCGCTTTCGGTGACGACGAGGAAACCGAAGGTCAAAACCGCGAGAGCGGTCGAGCCCAAGGCAAGAAACAGAAATTGTTTTTTGGTGTTACGTTTCATGAAGCTCTCAATCATGACGCATCCTCTTTTCTTTGGCTCATTTCTTTGGTTGTCCCGTTGCGGTTTGTTTGAGCGCCGAATCGACTTCCTGCCAGATTGAATCATGGAGATCGTCGACGCCTTTTTCGCCGTCCAAGACCCGAAATCGTTTCTCTTGTTTTGCCAGCGCAAGGTATCCCTGGCGAACCTTTTCGTAGAATTCCTTTCCGTTCGATTCCATTCGGTCTTTGTTAGAACGCGCGCGCTGGATCCTTCGTTCCACCTCGGCGACCGGGATGTCGAGAAAAAAAGTGAGGTCGGGAACTATTCCTCCCGAGGCACAGCGATTGATAGCATTGACCGAATCGAGGGAGATTCCCCGCGCCCAGCCCTGGTAGGCCGTTGTCGAGTCGTAGTACCGGTCGCTTACGACGACGAGCCCCCCCTCGAGCGCAGGCTTGACCACTTCATCAACGAGCTGGGCCCGGCTCGCAGAGAACAAGAAAAGTTCGCTGACATCCGTCATTCCCATCGTTGCTTTGTCGAGGAGAAGTTTACGGATTTTCTCCCCGATCTCGGTCCCGCCGGGTTCCCGGAGTACGAGAACGTTGTGATCGGCGAGAGAGAGTCGGTCGGAAAGAAGCTTGACTTGCGTCGACTTGCCTGAGAAGTCGAGACCTTCGAACGTGATGAACATGGAGTGGGAGCTGTGGGAACCTTCGTTGTCAGTCAAAGTAAAGAAATTCGATTTCTTTTGCAACGATGATGTCTCGAACGGTGGTGGAGCGTGAGGAGGATGGAAAGGGCCTTTTCTTGCACGTCTCTTCTTTTTTCGCTACTTTGCGTCAAGGTCGAGCGCCTTGCTTCTGTGTGCGTTTCCGGATGCCCAAACCAAAAAAGAAACATACCCCATCCCCACCTCCATCCCCCGTTTCCCAGCGCGTCAGGCTCCTCGAACAAAAACGAATTGATTCACGCGTCGAAGATTCCCAAATCATCAAGCGGGCATTGAAGGGGGACCAGAAGGCATTCAGGAAACTCCGCATCAAGTACCACGACGCCATCTACAACCTCATCTACCGGATGGTCCACGACAAGGAGGAAGTTGAGGACCTGACGCAGGAAGCGTTCATAAAGGCGTTCACTTCCCTCTCGAGTTTCAACGACGAATACGCGTTTTCCACCTGGATGTACAAGATCGCCACAAACAATTCCATCGACCACATACGGAAAAAGAAACTCCAGACCTTTTCCATTGACAAACCGATCGAATCGAAGGACAGCGATTTCTCGTACGAACTGCCCGACACTTCGTACGAGCCGGACCAGGAAATGATCGCCGACCAACGCAAGAAACTGCTCGAGGACGCCATTCGGTCGCTCCCGCCAAAATACCGGCAAGTCATTCTGATGAGGCATGTCGACGATAAGGAATACCAGGAAATAGCCGAAGAGCTTAAACTCCCCCTCGGAACCGTCAAAGCTCATATATTTCGTGCGCGTGAGATGCTCTACAGGCACCTCAGGTCCAAAATACGTCATTATTGAGAGAGGGTGCAACTTTCGCCGACGAACAGCCGTAAATACGGAGTGGTACCCATATGCATTCTCACGTCATGACGAACCGACATCTTCATAAAAAGCTCCTTCTAAGCTGGGCGCTGCTCATCGTACCTCTTGTTCCCGCGGTTGCAATTCAGGAGCTCCATAAGGAGATCCCACGCGGGAAAGAGAAGACCCTGTACGCTCTCATCGACATCTCCTTCGGCACCCTCACAATCGAACGAGGGGAACCGGAAAAGCTTGCGGTTGTCGACTACCAGGACGAGAATGACGACTCTAACAAACTACAGGTTTCGTACAGTCCTTCAGGCGATGAGGGAAGGCTTAAAATCCGGCTCCGGAAGAGCTCGAAATTCTGGAGGGACGAAGACGACGAGGGCGATTCGCACGACCGCAAACTCAAACTGAAATTCTCCGATGCTCTGCCAATTACACTCGAGATCGAGTTGGGAGCCGGCCGCGGGGATATCGACCTTACGGGATTGCAGGTGAAAGACCTGAAGGTCTCAACCGGTGCCAGCAGCGTCACGCTTCGATGCGACGAGCCAAACCGGATCAGCGCCAACAACATTACGATTGAATCCGGTGTGAGCAAATTTACGGCAACAAACCTCTGCAACACAAACTTCCGCACTCTCAAATTCAGCGGCGGCGTTGGTTCCTATAAGCTCGATTTTGGCGGAACACCCCGTCAGCGGGCCGACGCTCATATCGAAGTCGGTCTCGGTTCGGTATCGGTTACGGTGCCGAAGCATGTCGCGACAAGGCTCTTGTACGATGAAAACTGGTTTTCGAGCTTCGACGTCGACAGAGGGTTTACGAAAGAGCGAAGCGGCGTTTACGTATCGGACGAGTCCAACCGCGAAGACAACGTCCTGACCATCCAGATCGAATCGGGCCTGGGCAGCGTTAAAGTTCGAAGGAAATAATCCCGCCGAAAATCTCCTTTCTCAGCTCCCCCCTAGCGACCCTTCCTGTGCGGCCGGAGACATTCTGCTGTTGAATTTAAGTCGATAATTCTCAACTTTACGTTTGGCGCGATGCCGCGAACGACTTACTTTCTACTCACTGGTCTCCCCATGAAGAACATCGCCTGGCTGGTCTTGCTTTCCCTGACTGCGCTACGGCCGGCCTCTGCGCAAATCGATACTCTTCAACCCGATTTCGAACAACTCTATCAAGCGGCACGCGAGAAGGCGGTCGCAGGTGATCGTGCAGAAGCTAGGAGGATATGCGAGTTTATTTTGAGGAACAACTCGACATATTTCGATGCGCGCGTCCTTCTCGGAAGGACGTACGCATGGGAAGGGAACCGCGTGAGGGCCCGACAAGAGATTAAGGTCGTGTTGAAGGCCGACCCAACCTACAAGGACGCCATCGATGCTCTCATCGATGTGGAGTTATGGGATAAGAAACCTGTCGAGGCGCTTACTGTTGTCAACCGCGGACTGTCGATCTATCCAACCGACCTTAACCTTCTCATGAGGAAAGCCAGTGTGCTGAAAGACCTCGAGCGCGACGAGGAAGCGCTCTCTGTTCTCGACAGAGCAGAGGAGTTGTATCCTTCCAACAGGGACTTGGTGTCGCTGCGCCGAAGACTCAAAGTGCGATTTATCGACAACGCGATTGCGGTCAACTACGCCGTCGATGTCTTCTCCGGCGTTTACGATCCGATGCACTACGCCTTCGTCCAACTCCAGCGAAGAACTTCGTGGGGGACAGTGTTCGGACGTTACAATTTCGCCGAGCGATTCCACGGGCGCGGCGGACAACCTGAAATTGAATTCTATCCAAGAATCGTCGATGGGCTGTATGGATATCTTGAGTACGGGTACTCGACGAGTGAATTATTTCCAAAGCAACGGTGGGGGGTCGAACTCTTCGGAAGGCTGCCGGCCCGGTTTGAAGGTTCACTGGGAGCGAGGGCACTGTATTATATCGACAGGACGAGAATCGCTATCTATACCGGCTCGATGAGCCTCTACTACAGAAACTTTTGGTTTTCGGCACGCCCCTATTTTGTTCCCAACAACGGCGGCGTTTCCAAATCATTCACGCTGACCGCTCGTAGATACTTTTCGAGTTCTGAAGATTATCTTTCGATGCGAGCGGGAGCGGGGTTTACGCCTGATGAGCGGTCGATTCAATCCAGTGCGGGGCTTCAGGGCACAGAGGTCTTCTATTTACAATCCCAGACTGCCGGAATCGGGTGGCAGCAGAGCTTCTCTTCCAATTACCTCTTTATTACAACGTTCGACTACACGCGGCAGGAGTTGAGCTTCAGCCCCGGGTCGTTCGTTTCGATGTACTCTCTTTCCGTCGGAATTCGAATGAAGTTCTAGCGCTCGTTTCTCACCTTCCCCAAATCTTCACCCAACTCCAAAATGGAAGAACTGGCCCCACGACCGGGGATGAGCCACTTCGCGCATACGAATCATATTCAAGAGTGCCTGCCGATACGCATCGCCCGGGGCCAGGCCGTTGGCCAAACTCGTGAAGAAGTACTCGCTGAAGAATTTCGACGCCTTCCGGTCTGCGAACCATGCATTCAAGAACACGTCGGATGTACCGTTCACGCGTAGAAGCGTCGCATGGTCCCCCGAGAGACCCACACCCTGACCGTACTGGTTGGACAAGACAATGACAGGAATGGATTCGAGCTCCGCCAGTTTCTCAAACGGCACAGAACTCGATTCTTCAACGGTAAGGCCGTTCGAAAGCTTAATCTCTCCGAGGGGCGAGCTCCCTGCACCGTCACTGAATTCGGTCGAGAGCTGGAGCACGTCCCCCACCGCAGATCGCACATTATCCCACGAGGTTTCAAGCCCGATATAGACCGTCGCCCCTTTGAAGAATGAACGAATATCACGCAGTTCATAGTCGATCGACCAGTTTTTCCCGGTAGGATTGCCGAAAGCGACGACATCACGGATATGTGATGTCGAAACTGTTTTGTACTTCAAGGAGGAGAGAGTTGAAACGTAATCGACCCCGGCCAACTCGATCAGATATTTTACGTTACCGTTGCGGTCCTGGCGCTCGAGGGTATGGAACGGAAACATTCCAAATTCCTCGTTCATGACGATCACAAGATTTCGGTCGAGCAAATCGTCGACGGGTCGGAAGAACCAATCATACAACTGCGGCGACAACGCTGCGAACTTCTCCATCGCAGGAAGAGCCAAGCTTCCACTCTCGCCGGCGTAGACGGTGGGCTCCTGTAGGAGCGAGCGATACGCGGCCATCGATGCGAGAAGGCTGTCCCTTCCGATCTGCGCCGTGCGAATTTCAAAACGACTGCGGCCGATCGCAAAAATAATGAGCCGGTCAGGCAACGGCAGATACTCCAAGAGGAGTGACCCGCGGGGGATGAAATTTTGAATCCCCGTAATATCGGCTGAAGTCTCCGACACCAGCGCCCCATAGTTTGGGTAGTCTGATACAATTGTTTTCGATACTTTTTCAATCTCGACCTTTAGCCCGTTGAGTTCCGACCGCAGCCTGCGTATTCTGTCTTCTTCCTCGGCGTGTGAAGCTCGTGCCAGCGCCGCGGAGAGTTCAACTTCAAGAATTTCTCCCCTGTTGATCCTTCCGCGCGCTTCGACCATCGGCTTCTTCCAGCGCGGATGTCGGAAGGCGAGGTCGATATTCTCCATGTTCTGGAATACGTGTTTTATACGTGAGGATTCAAGGGCGAGAAGCGCCTTCGACGAATGTTGAAGCTTCACCTCCGTCCCGGCAAGCAGGTAGTACCATTCCGCATGACCGCCGTCGATACCGAGCGCTTGTTGGTACGGCCTGTGGAGTTGCGCGTCGCAGTACTCCCCGATGATGCTCAGATCGAGGTCGACAGCCTTCCGAAAGTACTCACTCGCCCGCTGAAGGTCTCCACGTTGTTCCCACAGCTTGCCAAGCTCGACATCCATGTAGGCTTCCCCCGTCCGGTGTCCACAGTCGGCAAATCGACGCGCGATCTGTTGGTACGACTGTTCGAGCTTTTCAGCTGTCCGCAGGCGCTGGTCGGGTGTCATGAGTCGAAGATTGCAGTCAACGATCATGACATAAAGATAATTCTCGGCGATCAGATCACCGACCGCTCGGGCAACCTCCATAGCATCAGTATAATACTTTTTCGCATCACCAATTCTGGCGCTCTGGTAGTAGACGGAACCGATACGGTACAGCGAGAGTACTTCGAGCGCTTTGCCGGCTTTCGCCCGCCGGGCAGTATTCGCAGCGTCCCGAAAATTTGTGAGGGCGCCATTCGGATTGCCAAGCGCGAGCTGGGTTACACCCAAGTCCAGGTACACCCTGGACATCAGGAGCGGGTCGGTCGAACGGTCTATTGACCCCGACGCCTGTTTCAATGAATTGAGCGCTTCGGGATAGCGCTTCTCCAGACGGTATGCCTCCCCCAATGTGGAGAGCGCTTCTCCAATTTTGTTTTTTTCCTGGATCTTCTGAAACATCGTAACGGCATTCCTCGCGTGGTCGAGCGCCTCGTTCGATTGTCCATTCGCGTTCATCGACGCGGCCAATTTCCGTTCGGCTTCTGCACTGGATCGTTCATCGGCAAAGCTCGCGGCGAGGGTCATACCCTCCTGGTAGGATTCTGCTGCTCTGTTGTACTCCCGTAGGGCGAAGAGGATATCTCCGCGGAGAATGGCAAGCTCTGCCTGGCCGCGAAAGTCGCCAAGCGTTTTACTGAGCACTGCGGCGGTTTCAGCCCGTTCCATTGAAATTCGAAATTCCTTCTGTTCGAGTCCGATTGAGCTGAGATATGTCAGGGCCTTCAGTCGGAGTGGCGGATTGGGCTGTTGTTCGAAGAGATGGAGTGCCTTTTCAAACAGAGGCTCGGCCTGCGCGAAGGACTGCTCGTTGTACAGTACGACGGCTCTTTCGACCATTTCTGCAGGATCCGTAAGAGGGCGTTCGCTGATATCGCAGGCCCACAGGACGAACGAGAGGGGGAAAAGAAGGAGAAATTTCGGCTTCAACGGCAATACTTTCGGAAGGCAACCATGGCATATCCGGTCGTGGTCTGTTTCACTAATATAGTGAACCTGGAGAGTCTCTTCAACAAGCGGCTCCGTCCCTTCATCGTTTCGCGCCTTTGACGAGCCCAACGATTTCATCTGCGTTGTCCGAAATAATTCCATCCACATAAAAGTCGAGGACTTTCCTTGCATCGTTGACTGAGTTCAAGGTGTAGACATACACTGCGACGCCGTGCCGATGAGCGTCTCCAACCATCGAACGTCTGAGCTCATGCTTGGCGCAAACGAACACGGTCGCGTTCGCACTGCGTGCGAGTTTCGATGGAAGTTTGCCAAAATCCCGGTAGAGATTATAGAGGACGCCCGTGATGGCCGTCGGATTGAGGCGTTTGAGGTTCGTGAGCAGTCGGTGGTCAAACGAAGAATACATGACGCCCTTGTTCATCCCGCATTCGTTGACGACTTCGAGGACGCGACGCTCGAGCAGACCGACGGGTTCGCGGTGCAGGAAATGCGACTTGATCTCGATGTTGACCCAGCATTCGTGGCCAACGCGTTGAAGGATGTCCTGGAGCTTTGGAACACGCTCGGCAGAGAATGAGGGATCAAACCACGAACCGGCGTCGAAGCGTTGAATCTCGTCGAATGTATAGTTTCTTGCTGCCCCGTTTCCCGTCGTCGTTCGTTGCAGCGTTCGGTCGTGCAGAACGACAACCTCATCGTCTTTCGTGAGTTGAACATCGAGCTCGATCATGTCGATGCCGGGGGCCCGGGCGGCAAGGAGAAACGACGCTACTGAGTTCTCGGGTGCCTTGGCGGAAATACCCCGATGGGCGATGACGTATGGAGGATCTCCGTCCGGGGGCGTCGATCGGAATGGATTCATTCCTGGATTAGGCGGTCGTCTTGTTCCTGTAGAGGATGTCGAGGATGGTTTTATGCACGAAGCCGATCTCCTGCATCCCGTCGATCTGCGTAAACCGTTCCGTCTGGCGATAGTAGTCCTTAAGAGGCTTTGTCTCTCGCACGTAGACTTCCAGACGATGGCGAACGGTCTCCGGCTGGTCATCCTCGCGATGGTAGAGTTCACCGCCGCAAAGCTTGCACAGTTGCCCGTCGCCGTTCTCAAGTTGTCGGAGGTTATAAATATGACCGCATCTGCGACACATCCGGCGCTCGTTCAAGCGACGTATGACTTCCTCGTGTTCGACCCGCAAACTTATGACGCGGTCCAGTGTAATCCCCATTTTTGAAAACATACTGTCGAGCTCCTGGGCCTGGGCGACCGTCCTGGGAAAACCATCAAGGATAAAACTTTTTCTCGCCTTGTTGGACTGCAGAACTTCCTGGATCAGCGCGATCATGATTTCGTCCGGCACCAGGTTTCCGGCGTCAACGTACGCTTTTGCCTTTGCACCCAGTTCGGTTTGCCGAGTCACTGCAGCGCGCAGGAGGTCGCCGGTCGAAATGTGGACGGCGTCAAATTCTTCGGTGAGAAGTTTGGCTTGTGTTCCTTTGCCTACACCCGGGGGTCCGAACAGAATGATTCGCATGATTCGAAGGTTACGATGTCTACGGGTTCACGTTAAGACAGGAATCCTACGCGATGGAGACGGAAGATTCGAGTGCAGGAAGTTGGGATTGCGATGACCGTTCCGGCGCTAAGGGCGGAGCGGGCACATGCGCAGCCTCTTCTACGGCAAGCTGGCCGCAGGCGGCGTTGATATCCTCACCGGCGCTGCTACGGACCATGACCGTGATGTCCGCCTCGCGCAACGCGGCGGCAAACGCTTCGATCCGCGGCCGCGGAGTCGGCTTGAGTGTGGCTGCGAATCCGGACGGATGAGTAAATTCGATGGAATGGAACGGTATGATATTAACCTTGCATGGAATCTTTTTCGAAAGGCGCACAAAACGCTTAACGTCCGCCTGCGTGTCGTTGAACCCGTCGAACATGACGTACTCGAACGTCGGCCTGCGTTTGGTTTTATGGAAGTAATATTCGATCGACTTGATAAGCTCATCGACGCCATATTTTTTTGTAATCGGCATGAGGAGCGAGCGCTTCTCGTTATCCAGCGAATGAAGGGAAACAGCAAGCTTTGCCCTTCTTCCTTCATCGGCCATTTGTCGAATCCTGTCAGCGTACCCCGCGGTCGAAATCGTAATATGACGTGCGCCCATATTCAGCGCGCGGTCGTCGCTGATGATCTCAACGGACTTCATCACGTTATCGTAGTTCAACATCGGTTCACCCATCCCCATGTAGACAACGTTGGTAATACGCCTGGGGCTTAGGCGCTGTGCCTGAAGAACCTGGTCGATAATTTCCCCGGCTGAGAGGTTTCTGCTAAAACCCATCGTTCCCGTCGCACAGAATTTGCAGTCGAGAGGACATCCGACCTGCGTCGACACACAGAGCGTCAGTCGTGTTGCAGCCCGGGGCGAGGTCTTCTCCGGTGGGATGAGAACGCTTTCAATCGTCAATCCGTCATTGAGCTGAAAGAGAAATTTCGAGGTACCGTCTTTTTTTGAGGTGTTAGCGGCAAGAATGCCCAGATTCTCGAGAACTGTGGACTTCTTGAGCAGTTCACGGAATTCCTTCGAAACGTCGGTCATTTCATCAAATGACTGGGCGCCGCGAGCGTAGAGCCAGGCATAAAGCTGGCCTGCGCGATAACTCTTCTCGCCAAGAGACTCGACAAGCGATTGTAACTCGGGGAGTGAGAGGCCTTTGAGAAGTACTGGTTCCATGTGCGTAGAGTGCAAAATAGGCAAATAAGGTTCGGAGAGCAAGGCGAATCTCGTAGGAAGTGGACAGAGACGTTCCCCCTGACGAAGCGCCTAACGATGTTCGCAGGTACATTCGGCGACAAGAATCCGGAAGCGGACGGGTAGGGCTCTACTTTTCTCCTTCCCTCTTCTCCCACTCGTCTCGTGTCAGGATCCTCACCAGTTCGAGTTGCCTGTTCATGAGAGTGGAGTTTATTCCGGGGAGATTCGTCACAGTCCAAGTTTCGAATTCTTTTGCGACATCACCCAACTCCCGGGCCAGCGCATTGCTTCGTTCGATCTGCGTGCCCGATGGCGGGCCCTCATAGCCTGAAACGTTCGAGTACAGGTCGGAAAGGAATTCACGGAGGCGTTCCTCTCCGGTAATCATTCCCCCCTCTTTAGTAGCCACGATCTTCTTTCGCACTTCGTCTATCTGCTTGGCCGCGTCCTGAAGTTTCGCCATGAGCGAATCTTCCGCCCGGAGTTTCGAAGCGCGCTCCTCAATGCTGGACCGAAGAGCATTAATCCGATCCACAGCGAATGTCATGTCACCCAGCAAGTTGTAAAGTTTCATTGATAGTGCCAGCTGAGATTTCCGGTCTGCCGCGGTGTGTTTGGAGCGCGGGTCGCCAACTGCTTCAATGGTTGTCGCATAGACATTCTTATCTTTGGTCATCTTGATTGTGTACTTTCCCGGGAGCACTCGCGGGCCGACATTCGCACTTGACCCGGTTGCTGCAGTGGGAACTCTCGGCGGCTTTAGTCTCATCGACCACGTTGTCCTGTTCAGGCCCCGTCTCTTACTGCTTGGAATCGAGCCCACAAGCGTATTTTCCTGGTCAAAAATTTCGATCTTCAGGTCGCCGAAGATGTGGCGCTTCTTTTGGTAGTATGTGATTACGGCTTCGTCCGAAAGATTTGGCGCGCTGAAAGCGGCATCTCCGTAGGCCCATCCGCCCGATGCGGGTATGCGCTGGACAGAGGGGCGACCCTGAATAAAAGCAGCCTCCTTCGAAAGCGTTTCCAGTGTTAAGCCCCGAAGCGGGGTGATATCGTCCACGATCCAAATTCCTCGTCCGTGAGTAGCAATGATGAGGTCATGTTCGCGAGGGTGAATGACAAGGTCACGCACAGCAACGTTCGGCAGGTCACCTCCTTTGTACTGCGCCCATTGTGCGCCGCCATCGAGTGAGACCCACAATCCCATTTCAGTCCCCAAGAAGAATAGGTTCTTGTTTACCAAGTCTTCCTTCACTACGTGAGCATAGCCCCGCACCATCCCGGAGCCGGCCGGTAGAATTGAAGTCCACGATTCACCGTAGTCCGTCGTCTTATACGCGTAAGGCTGCATATCGCCGAACATGTGCAGGTCGAACGTTGCATACGCCGTCCCCGCATCGAAATGTCCGGCCTCTATCGAAGAGACCCACGCATTCTTGCTTATTCCCTTGACATTGTTGATGACATTCTTCCAGCTCTTGCCGCCGTCACGTGTCACCTGCACATCTCCATCGTCCGTACCCACCCAAATAACTTGTGGCTTCCTGGGGGATTCGGCAATCGAATAGATCGTCGTGTGCATTTCTGCCGACGAGTTGTCGACCGTGACGCCCCCGGATTGTTCCTGTTTTTGTTTTTCGGGGTTGTTGGTTGTCAGGTCGGGGGAGATCCGTTCCCACGTTTGTCCATGGTCGCGCGAGCGGAACAGGAATTGCGCCCCTATGTAGATCGTCCCTTTTTGAGTCGGGCTGATGTGAATCGGAGTGTTCCAGTTGAAGCGGAGCTTTCCTTCCTTGTAGCCGGGAAGAGGCTGAATGCCTCTGGCTTCATGGGTTCTTCGATTAACCCTTCCTATGTAGCCCCCTTGAGATTCGGCGTAGATATAGTCTTTGTCCGAAGGGTCTGCAAACATCCAGAATCCATCACCTCCGTACATGTTCTCCCATTGATAATTGGTGATCCCACCCGGGAATCCCGACTCGCCGACCCAGGAGCTATTGTCCTGGAGGCCGCCGTAAACGTGGTATGGCCGGTCCATGTCGAC
>JBGOVN010000323.1:0-2565 GCA_041478155.1 Bacteroidota bacterium
GGCCGCCTCCTCGCAGCCGCGCAGGAAGAACGCTTCACCCGCAAACGCCACGACCCGGGTTTTCCGAAGAACGCGATTGAATTCTGTCTGAAACGCGCCAGCCTTAATTCCCGCGACCTCGACTACATTGTATTCTACGACAAGCCTTTTACAAAATTTGAACGTATCCTCCAGACGTACGTTGCCACATTCCCCCGCAGTTTTCCCTCGTATCTCAAAGCCCTTCCTGTTTGGATGAAAGAAAAAATGTGGATGCGCCAGACAATCATGAAGGAGCTGGATTATGACGGTGAAATCCTCTTCACGGAACACCACATTTCGCATGCTGCGAGCGCCTTCCTCGTCTCGCCGTTCGAGGAGTCGCTGATTCTTACGATCGACGGAGTGGGGGAGTGGGAGACTGTTGCGAGTGGATTCGGACGAGGCAATGATATTCAGCTCCAGAAAACAATTTGGTTTCCCCATTCGCTCGGTCTGCTCTATTCAGCGTTTACATACTATCTCGGGTTCAGAGTTAATAGTGCGGAGTACAAGGTCATGGGCCTCGCCCCATACGGCGAACCCCGATTTTACGACCTGATCATGCGCGAGCTCGTATCGCTCAAGCAGGACGGAAGTTTCCGGCTCGCGATGAATTATTTTTCATACCACTACGGCCTTACAATGACCGGGAGAAGATTCGAATCTCTTTTCGGCCTTCCTCGTCGGGAGCCTGAGTCCGCGCTCACGCAAGTTCACAAAGACATTGCCGCATCGATACAGAAAATTACCGATACGATCGTCGTCACGATGGTTCAACAGTTGGAGAAAGAGCATAAGGTAAAGAATCTCTGCATGGCCGGCGGCGTTGCGCTGAACTGCGTCACGAACAGCAAGGTACTCGAACAAACGACCGTTGAGGATATGTTCGTTCAGCCTGCGGCGGGCGATGCCGGCGGCGCTATCGGAGCGGCATACTACCTCTACAATACAGTACTCAATAATCCTCGGACGTACGTAATGAAGGACGCATTCCTGGGCCCCGAATATGACGACCTCGTGGTCGAGGAATTCCTCCGGAAGAATGGCATACCGTTCGCAACATATTCGCGTCAGGAATTGCTTAAGGAAACAGCGTCCTTGATAGCCCAGCAGAAGGTTATCGGATGGTTTCAGGGAAGGATGGAGTTTGGTCCTCGCTCGCTGGGCAGCCGGAGCATCATCGCCGACGCAAGGAATCCAAAGAACCAATCGGTCGTGAATCTCAAGATTAAGTTCCGGGAGAGCTTCCGGCCCTTTGCTCCCACGGTCTTGGAGGAACGCTCAACAGAGTACTTCGACCTTGACCGGCCAAGCCCATTTATGTTATTCGTTGCCGCAGTGCGGCCTGACAAGCGAACAATTCCGGCGGTCACGCATGTGGACGGCTCTGCGCGGGTGCAGACAATTTCACGGGAACAGCACCCTCTGTTTTACGACCTCATCGCGGAATTCGACCGGCAAACCGGATGCCCGGTCATCATTAACACTTCGTTTAACGTGCGTGGCGAGCCGATCGTTTGCACTCCGGAGCAGGCGTGGAGATGCTTCATGCGCACAGAAATGGATTTCTTGGTGATGGGGAGTTACATTATCGACAAGCAGCTCATGACGGAAAGGGAACGGAAGGAAGTATTGATGGAAGAATTCGAGCTCGACTAACCTATGAAGACATTAAAAAACATACGGTCAAAACTTCTCATATTTTCGGAGTTATGGGCATTCATGCGGGTTCGAAAAAAGTGGTGGTTGGGTCCAATCTTCTTTATCTTCATACTGCTCGGACTGCTGATCGTTCTGACGCAAGGCTCAGCTCTTGCGCCGTTTATCTATACACTCTTTTGACATTTAACCTTTGACCTTTGAGATTGTCGTCCCGATAGTGAAAGCAGCTGTGCCTTCTATGAGTTTCCCTCGTCGTCCACGAATTCTGGTCGTGCTTTTTTTGTTCCCGTTCGTGGAAGCGCTTTCGCAGGATAGTGTAGACGTCGGATTTCGGTATACCCCGCCGACGCAACAGTCCAGTCTTTATCTCGTTGGAGAGTTTAACAATTGGACCCCCTCAGACCCGAAGCTTGCCATGTTGAATCAAGGGTCACTCTGGTCCATCACTAAGCGTTTAGCGCTCGGGGGGAATCCGAGTGGCGCTGTAGCAGGTGCCTGGCAGTTCAAATTCTACACCGGTGCAATCCCATGGCCTAATGATCCTCTGGACCATCATTTTGTAAACGACGGAAACGCAAATTCATTCATCTATACAAGAGACCCGACGATCTACCAGCTTCTCCCAAATCAGCATCAACCGATTGTAGCCACCGAAACTCCAACGATTACCGCTTATATCTTTCCCAAGGTGGGCGCTTCAATCGATACGGCGACAATTTCGCTTCAGATCGACGGTCTCACATTCAACGCTCTCGGAGCCTACTACAACACCTCGACAAAACTATTTTCTTATACCCTTCCCATGGCTCTGGTCAATGGGAGTCACGTGGTCATCCTCTCCGCCCATTCGAACGTCGGAGGACCCAACGCCGATACAGTCAA
>JBGOVN010000187.1:0-3928 GCA_041478155.1 Bacteroidota bacterium
CGAGAGTAAACGTCAGTGTATCGAATATGAGGTCGTGCGGTCTCATCCCGTATTTCGTCACTGCAAGGTCGTAGATCCGCCGGGCGATAGCCAGTTTCGCTTGAGCAGTCTTCGCCATTCCCTTTTCGTCGATCGTGAGAGCGATGACTGCCGCGCCGTACTTCTTGCACAACGGAACAACTTTGTTGATCCGCTCCTCCCCATCCTCCAGATTGATGGAATTGACGATTGCTTTACCACCGATTCTCTGGAGTGCTTCTTCGATGACCGGAGATTCGGTCGAATCGATGACGAGGGGAACGGTTACTTGTTTATTGAAGCGCGGAATCAGTTCGCGCATGTCTGCCGCTTCGTCGCGTCCGACGTAGGCGACACACACATCGACCATATGGGCTTGTTCTTTGACCTGGTCGCGGCCCATGGCGACCAGTCCCTCCCAATCTTCTTTCGCGAGCAAATCCCGGAAGAGCTTGCTCCCGTTGGCATTCGTTCTTTCGCCCACCAGGACTGGTGGGTTGTCGACTTTAAACGGGGCAGTCTGGTAGAGGCTCGATGCAGCCGGAATAAACTCGTACGGACGCGATTTGGGTGCGAGGTTTCCGACTGCCTGGACGAGCTGACGCAGATGCTCTTTCGTCGTCCCGCAACATCCACCGACGATGCTCACTCCCAGATCCTTCACGTAGTGTGAGAGGTATTGCACAAACTCCTCGGGGGAGAGCTTGTAGTGAGCATGGCCTCCGACGTTCTCAGGAAGGCCGGCATTCGGCATGACAAACACAGGCTTCGGAGAACTGTCACACAGGGTCCGCACATGTTCCGACATTTCTTTCGGGCCCGTGGCACAATTCATTCCGATAACGTCCACATCGTACGGTTCGATGGATGTAAGCGCGGCAGAAATCTCCGTGCCGAGAAGCATCGTTCCCATCGTCTCCACTGTCACGGAGACAATGACCGGGAGACGGCGGTGTGCGTCGTCAAAGTAACGGAAGATGCCGTAGAGAGCAGATTTCGCTTGCAGGACATCCTGGCAGGTTTCGAGGCAGAGCAGGTCCACTCCCCCCTCCACCAGCCCTTTCGTCTGGATGTAGTATGAATCCGCCATTTCTTTGAAACTAATATGTCCCAGCGAGGGGAGCTTCGTCGTCGGACCCATCGAACCGGCAACGAAGCGAAGATGATTGTTCGAGGAATAGTCGTTTGCAAGACGCTTCGCAATCTGCGCTGCCTTGAAGTTCAGTTCGTATGCCTTCTCCTGGAGGCCGTATTCGGCGAGGACGATGCCGGCCCCCCCGAACGAATTGGTCTCGATGACATCGGAGCCGGCCTCAAGGTAATCGCGGTGAACGTTTTCCACCGCCGACGGTTTTGAGACAACGAGATACTCATTACATCCGGCGAGATAATCCCCGCCGAAATCGTCCGCCGTGAGGTTCTGACCCTGCAGATGGGTTCCCGTCGCACCGTCAAGGACGATGATTTTTTGTTTGAGTATGTCGAGAAACTGATTCATGGTACGGTTGTCAGGCTCCTTTATTCAGCGATCGGGTTCGCGAACCGACCAGCTGATGGTTTCACGACAAAAAAAATCCCCAGCGAGAATACGGCGCCGGGGTCAGGAAGTCTGGTCTGTGCCGACGCTTTAGCTATTATTTACCGTGGCCGCAAGCTGTCGTTCAAACTGCCACATACAAATGTACGAAAGAAAGTCCCGATGCGCAAGGTCTACACCGTCATCACGACCTTCCCGAAGACTTTCGCTTCCTCGAGGAGGGTGTGCGCCTCCCGAGCATCCTTGAGCGGAAGCACCCGGTCGATAACGGGTCTGAGTTTTCCTTCTTCAATAAACTTCAGAATCGTTATCAGGTCACCCTTTCGGCCCATCGTCGAGCCAAGAATTTGCAGCTGTTTGTAAAAAACGTATCTCAAGTCAGTCACAGCTTCGTAGCCCGACGTTGCACCGCATGTTACAAGACGTCCGCATTTCGCCAGAGATTTGATGCTCTGTTCCCACACCGCTTTGCCAACATGTTCGATGACGACGTCGACTCCCCGCTTCGCGGTCAGCCGCCGGACCTCGTCAACGACATTCTGTCTGGAATAATCGATGACAACATCAGCACCGTACTCCTTCGCTTTTGCGGCTTTCTTATCGCTGCTTGTTGTAGCGATAACGCGCGCGCCAAAGAGCTTAGCGATTTGAAGCGCTGCGCTGCCGACCCCGCTGCTTGCCCCAATGACGAGCACATCTTCACCGGGCCTGACGTTCGCTTTGTCGACGAGCATTTGCCAGGCTGTCAGGAAGACGAGCGCTGAAGCGGCTGCCTGTTCAAACGATATCTTGCTGCTGAGAGGAATGATGTTTCTTCCAGGGACGACCAGATATTCCGCGTCGGCGCCGTCGCGATGTTCGCCGATCAACTTATATTCCTTGCAAAGGTTGTCGTTTCCGTTGAGGCAGTGGCTGCAATGACCGCACGAGATGCCCTGCGCAACGACGACCCGATCGCCGACAGAGACGTGTTTCACTGTCGAGCCTTTTGCTGAGACGACTCCCGCCGCATCGACCCCCGGAATCATCGGCAGCGGATGTTGCACACCCGGGAGACCTTTACGAACCCAGATGTCCATATGATTGAGCGACGTGGCCTTCACGTTTACCAGCACTTCATCGTCGCCGAAAGCCGGAACGTCGACATCCTCGTACATGAGCTTCTCAACACCGCCATGCTCATGAATTCTCACGCACTTCATTCGTATTCTCCGCAGGAAAACGCGAGGCGTCCCGGACGACACCCGGGACAACGGATTGTTACTTCAATTGGAAGAAATAAGGTCGGGTATGACGCAGGAGACAAACGTGAACGTGTACAACTCAAGGTTCGGGGAGGAGGTGGTCAACTTGAGTTCATGGCCTCCAAAATCCTTGTTCTTGACGAGACTGTACATCCTCGGTGAATCGACGAAGACAAGACTCGTTCCGGTCTTCGTTACCACAACGTCTTCACCCGCGAGGTCTCTTGGTACGGGTTTGTCGTCCTGTTGGACAGTGACTTCGCAAACTTTACCGTCGGTGGAATTCATCACCGCGTTCACCTCGAGCGCTTCGTACTGGAGGGCCACAGCACCTTCCTCCGATTGCGTTCCGGCGAAGTTGAGAAATTCCTTCTCGTTCATCCATTTTCCGTTCAGGTAGAAGCGTTCCGCGAGATGAATGCCGGGGTCGTTGTAGAGCACGGCCGATTCCGGATTGTAGCCTTCCGGATTTCCCACATTGCTTCGGAGGTAACCGAGGAACATTTCGGCGGTCGCGCGATAACACACCGCACCGGATCCATCCGTATCACGCAGCGGTTCCATCAGGTCTGGCAACTCCGCCCGATATCCCGTCTCGCGCAGCAGGCGCTGGATCGCCCTCTCAAACTCCTGATACCCCTTCTCGCCGTATTGCTGGAATCGAATGTAGCCCTTCCTATCGATGAGGTAGCGAGCCGGCCAGTATTTGTTCGCGAACGCACTCCAGATGAGCGCGTTGTTGTCGACGACAACCGGATATCCGATGCCAAAACGTTTGATAGCTTTCTCGATGGACTCAGGATTCTTCCCGAACGCAAATTCCGGTGTGTGAACTCCGACGGTGACGAGTCCAAATTCCTGGTATTTCCTCGACCACTCCTGAACGTATGGCATCGTGCGGATGCAATTGACGCAGGTGAAATCCCAGAAGTCTACGAGGATGACATTACCTTCCTGCTCTCGGATGGAGACGGGCCGTGAGTTGAACCAATAATCTCCGAGGAGTTCGGGGGCGTGTACGAGCTTGGGTTCGAGTTCCATTATCAAAGGTCAAAAGTTGAAGGTCAAAAGTGAAAAGTCAAAAATCTATGTGATGCAATTTACAATCCGATCGGACAAACCACAAGAG
>JBGOVN010000239.1:0-3381 GCA_041478155.1 Bacteroidota bacterium
CCTGCCACAAGAACACCGTTGATTCGTCTCAATGCCAAGCGCCTCTTCCCTTCATCAGTGCTGTACGCCGGCATGGGTTTTCACTTCAATGCGGTCTTCAATGCGTCGACGGATAAACGTCCATGCGTGATGAATATCGGGAGCAACGTGTGTTACCGCAGATTGCGCAAGGGATTCTTCCTTCTCGCTTTCCCCGTAGCCGGTCAGGACAAGAACGGTTTGACAGCCTGCGTTCTTCCCGGCCTGCATATCGACGAGACGGTCGCCGACGACGAACGATTTCGAAAGATCGATCTTGAATTGTTCAGCGGCTTGCTTCAACATGCCTGTGTTCGGCTTGCGGCAGTCGCATCGAACGTTGTAGGGAGGTATCACGAACTCGGTGTGGTGGGGGCAGTAGTAGATTTGGTCGATGTGCGCTCCCTGGCGGGCGAGCAATTCTTCGAGCCTCGAGTGGACACGCTCAACATCCTGCTCTGTCAGGAAACCCCGGGCAATGCCGGATTGATTCGTGATGACGAACACCTTGACGCCGAGCGTGTTCGCCTCCCGGATCGCGAGAGCCGCACCGGGTATAAGCTCGAGGTCCTCCGGGTCGCGGAGAAAATCAACCTCTGTATTGATCGTACCATCACGGTCGAAAAAGACTCCGACATCGCTCAACGTCACGTCGTTACTGCCTCAACAGATCTTTATACAGGTTGATATACTTCTTTGCCGAGTGTTCCCATGAGAAATCCTTTTGCATTCCATTCCTCATGAGCTTCTTCCATTCTTCCGGCTGGTGGAAGACTTTGAGGGCGCGTTGGATTGCCTTCAGGAGTTCCTTCGACTCAAATTTCTCGAACTTAAATCCCGTCCCTTTCCCTCCACCGGAGTAATCCTCAACGGTATCGTCCAACCCCCCCGTTGCGCGCACGATCGGAATCGTCCCGTACCGCATGCTGTACATCTGGTTCAATCCGCAGGGCTCGTATTTCGACGGCATCACGAACATGTCACTGCCCGCTTCGATCAGGTGGGCGAGCTCGTCGTTGAACCCAAAGAATACTCCCATCTGCTTAGGATGTCTCTTTTGTATAGCCTCGAATTTCTTCTCATAATCTTTCTCACCCGAGCCGAGCATCACAAACTGTACGTCGAGTTTCAACATGTCTTCCAGAATCTCGAGAACGAGGTCAAAGCCCTTCTGTTCGACAAGCCTGCAGATTGCGCCGATGAGCGGCTTGGTTTCATCGAACGTCATATTGAACTGCGTCATCAGGGCCCGTTTGTTGTCGGCTTTCGCCTCGATTGACTTAGCATCGTACTTCCGGTAGACGTATTGGTCGGTCAACGGGTTCCATAGCTGGTAGTCGATTCCATTGAGAATCCCCCGGAGTTCCTTGCGTCGCTCGGAGAGCAGCCCGTTGAGACCGGCGCCGTATTCCGGCGACGTGCAGATTTCCTCCGCGTATTTCTCGCTCACTGTCGTTATACTATCCGCATAATACAGAGCTGTCTTAAGGAAGTTGAACTTGCCGTACGCTTCAACTCCCTCAGGACGGAAAAGCTCCTTCGGCAGCCCGGATTTCACAAAAGACTCTTGCGGAAATGCTCCTTGATACGCCATGTTGTGAATTGTGAAGACGGTCTTGACATTCTTGAAGAAGGGGTCGGAACTGAAGATTGTCTTCATGTAGGCGGGGATGAGCCCCGTCTGCCAGTCGTTGCAATGGATAATATCCGGTTGCCAGCCGAGCCGGCGCAGCGTCTCAAGCACGCCGCGGCAGAAGAAAATGAAGCGCTCGTCGTTGTCTTTATAATCTTTCTTGGTGGTCGGACTCTGGTAGACACCGTCCCTGCCAAAATAGTTTTCGTTGTCGAGAAAATAGACTTGAACTTTTTCCTTCAAATTGCTGATGAACGACGACTTCACATAGCCGATTTCGTGGTTTCCGCCGATGGGAATTGAGATATCCTTGAGGCGTATGATGTCGTGCAGTTTGAACCGTCGCTCGCTGATAAATCGGTAGCGAGGCATCATGATGCGGATTTCATGCCCCAGCTCTTTGATTGCCTTTGGAAGAGCACTGGAGACATCGGCCAAGCCGCCGGTCTTTGCAAACGGGTCGACTTCGCTTGATACGAAAAGTATATTCAGGGGTCTGGTCATTTTTTTTGTCAGAACTGTCTAAACCGTATCAATTTAGCGAAATTTCATCTCATTCGCAATAAAACGTCCTCTTGTTCATCGCTTCGGCGGTCATGACCGAGAACACACCTCCGGTTGAGAATTCTTTCGATCGTCTGTTCGTTCGCGCTTCGTGCCGATCCCGTGAGTCGAAGCTTCTCTCTGACTCACACCGGACCGGGCGCGACTGTCTTGACAATCGTATCTTCATTCGCTATCTTGTTCTTCACAACATTGTCAATCGGTTAAACGAAAAGGAGTCGGAAAAGCTATCGAAGTTTGTTAAAGGTTAGTTCCTGAATAAGCAGAGCAGGATTTCTGCTTCCAGGACGTTTTCGAGGGACAAGCCTTTACAAATTCGGTGCCGACTCAAGAAATTGCAGCCGAATGGGAAGGCCTTCCCATTCGGCTTTTTATTTTATGCGAGTCCGTTCAATCATACTGCTCGTCGGAACCGCGTGCACATCCGTTCTCGCACAGCTCCCGCGGGATATAAGAATACTTAGGGAAAACGAAAGGTCCCTCGTGCTCGAGTACAGTCCGTTCATTTCACAGAAAAAAGTGAAAGGTACCAATGGCGAAGATTTCACGAGAATCGACCTTCGTGGAGGTATGACCGACCATCAGAATCCGTCAGCCCGGTATCTCGTCCCTTCGAGAGGTGTGCCGGTGGTGCTGCCGACGCATTACTATTCTCTGAATGTGACCGCAACTGAGTTTCGGGATATTCAAGGCATCAAATTGCCGCCACGCCCGAAAATTCACCAGGCCGGGATGTCAGGACATCCCTCCGTCAGCGCTCCCGACCGGGCAGATGTCATGACGAATCAGGATGGACACGCGATCGTCGAAATACAAGACTTTAACGCCAGCGAAGCTCCGTTCGTCGGCACACTCACGTTTCATCCCGTCAGCCCACTCGGTACTACGGGGGTGCGCCTCTACTCGAAAATCGTCGTCGAAATAAGCTTTGAACCATGGCAGAAACGGGGACTCAAGACTTCAATGATGATGAGTGGACCGATCCCTGCCGGTCTTTCGGAAGGAAGGTCAGAAGTCGGGTCAAGAACGGTCAGCGACTCTCCGCTCGCAAAGGGAGAATGGTACCGTGTGGAGGTCGAAGAAACGGGAATCTATAAGCTGGACCAGAATTTCTTCAAGGGGGCCAATATCTCGATGAGTTCGGTGAGCAGCATAAACTCCCTCCG
>JBGOVN010000310.1:0-2725 GCA_041478155.1 Bacteroidota bacterium
GTGATGGCTCGAAGCTTGTTTTCGCTTCACTGAACGAGGCAGGATTCGACATCTATTTGATGTTGCGCCCGTTTGAAGGGAAGTTGAACGTCACCGAGCTTGAACCGACGGAGTTTGTTAAACGCAAGCTCGAGTTGCCGCGCCCTGAAAAACCCAAAGAAGTATTGAACACGACCCTCTCAAGCGACACGGTCGCGGTACGGAATAATATCGTCGTTCTTGCCGACACGACCAACAGCGAATCGTACCGCGCGAGCGGGAAAGTAGACCTGAGGAATTTTGTATTCTCGGAGGGCGGAATGGCAAAGGACACAACCAACGTCCCACCTCCGATAACGAAGTTTGAAGTTGTCAACAATCAGGATAACGAAGGCAACTATGTTCCGCGTAAGTATAAGTTGAACTTCACCCCCGATTTGGTCTACGGGACCGCCAACTACAATACTTTCTATGGATTGCAGGGGACGACACTGATGGCGTTCAGTGACATGATGGGCGATCACCAGATAATTTTCCAGACTAACCTGCTCCTCGACCTGAAGAACAGTGACTATGGACTAACATATTTCTATTTACCAGGTCGAACTGATTTCGGATTCCAGGCCTTCCACAGCGCGCGGTTCTTGATTCTCAGCCAATACCTCTATCGTTTCCGCTCGTGGGGACTGACGGGGATGGCTTCGTATCCCATCGACCGGTTCGACAGGATTGACCTGTCGGTGAACTGGCTGAACCTCTCGCGAGAGAATCTGGACGACCCGACGGTGCCGTCACAGCAGCGCTCGTTTATCCTGCCGTCGCTGAGTTACGTGAACGATAATTCGATTTGGCAGGGAGGTTGGTTTGCACCCAACAACGGGTCGAGATTTAATTTTACGATCTACGGAAGCGCGAAGTACAGCGACGAGTCTCTCGATCTTCAAACGTACGTCTTTGACTATCGTGACTACACGAAATTCCTTCGAGAATATGTATTCGCATTTCGTATGGCAGGGGGAATGAGTAACGGTCAGAACCGCCAATTCTTTTTCATCGGCGGAACGGACGGCTGGATCAATCGCCGCTTCAACGGAGGGACAATACCTATCGTCAACGTTGAGGACTATGCATTCCTCACGCCGGTGCTCCCGCTTCGAGGGTTCGATTACAACGCACAGAGCGGGACACGATTCCTGCTATCGAACTTCGAATTGCGATTCCCGCTGGTTAAGTACTTTATTTTCGGAGCATTGCCGATTGGATTCCAGAACATTCTCGGTGCAGCATTCGTCGACGTAGGTTCGGCGTGGAGCGACACGAGGGCATGGCAGGGATTTACGAGGGATGAGTCGGGTGACCCGGTGATGAAAGACCTTCTTGTTGGCACGGGTTTGGGCGCGCGTCTCTTTTTCCTTGGATTCCCTCTTCGTATTGACGTTGCGTGGAGATTCAACTGGCAGGGCTTTTCCGAACCGGTCTACTATTTTTCTCTGGGGGCCGAATTCTAAAAGCTGCGGCACAAGAGCCGCAATCGGCATCCCGCCCCCGGATTCACGGAGGCGGGATTTTTTTTTGTCCGGCGCTCAACGTGAGGAACGCAGGCGAATGGGCTGCGTTCCGGGCACGATGCCGCACTTCAAGAGAAGCTGCTGTCCCTCGCTCGTGGCGACGAACGTTGTAAACCCGGCCGCCAGATCGAAGCCTCCGGTATGGTTGTAGACGTAGATCGTACGCTTCAGGGGATAGTAATTCTGATAAATGTAGGCAAGGTGCGGAGAGAAAAATTTTCCGATTGCTTCATGGGCAACTCTGCTCAGCGTTGTGTCCGAAAACGAAGTTTGACCAATCTCCAACACCCTGACCGGGGATCGCGAAGAATCAATCCAGCTCGACCCCACGAATCCGAGCCCATCCTGATTTCCTGCGACCTTCTGGAGCGTCTCTCGTTCCGAGCTCGTCCTGAGGATGCGGAGGGGCGACTGCGTTCGACCGGATGAACGGTTGAAGAAGAATGAAGAAATATCGGAGGAATCCTGCATGATGATCGTGATCGGTCCGTTCATACCCTTGTTGTGAACCAGCTGTTCCCACCGTCGTATTCTTCCTGAGAAAAGAGCTCCGATCTCTTGCGTCGAGATTTCCTCCGTACGAATGTTGGTGTTTACGACGGCGACGATGCCGTCAGACGCGACTGCGATTTCAACCGGAATGTTGAATCTCTTTTCAACGGTTTGTTTTTCGACCGAGGTCAGCCGGCGGGTGGTAAAGATCATGGCGACGGAGTCGCGCACAAATTGCTCGACCGCCTGTTCTGAACTGACAAGCTCGTACCGAATGTTCGCCCCGTGGGATCCGTACAGTCGCAGGAATTCCTCCACTTCAGCGATCAACGGCGGCGCAACAGTCTCGGGGATAAGAACGAAAAGGTGACCGCTTGTTGGCGTCTCCTTCTTATCGGAGGTGCAACCGAACGCACCGATGTAAATGAGCACGCATGCGAGAAACCGAATGGAGGACCGAGAACATGGGGAGAAACAAAGGCAGGCGGTCATACGGGCGTTCGATAGAGGTGCACGGAAATTCATTGATTTGGCGAACAATCGTTCGATGCCTTTACTGATTTGGCCTCTCAAGGAGAGGTCGGACGTCGGGCGTCCGGAAGAGGAGCAGGAGGCCAAGAGACAATATGCCTCCAATGGTAAGGATAGCGGGTCTCTGCCCGAATCGCGACGCTACTTCGCCGAAC
>JBGOVN010000292.1:0-2862 GCA_041478155.1 Bacteroidota bacterium
ACGGTATGGTTTTTCCGTAGGTCAGGTCTCGCTTTTCGAAAACCAGCGTGCGTACCTGGACGCAAACAAATTCTTCGGGAAACATATCGCAGTGCTCGGTTCCAGCGGCGCCGGTAAGTCTTGTACTGTGGCCTCGATTCTTCAGAAAGTGTCGAAGTATCCTGATACGAATATTATCATCCTTGACATTCACAACGAGTACCAGAAGGCATTCGAAGGGAATTGCAACCACCTAAATATTGCCGAATTTGAGCTTCCGTTCTGGCTGATGAACTTCGATGAGATTAGGGAAATGTTCGTCGACGAAAAAGATGAGAACGCTTCGAGCCAGATAACAGTGCTTAAAGATCTCATCATTGCATCGAAAAAAGGTAAGAACCCGGAAATGTCTGCCATTATCACTATCGACACGCCCGTGTACTATGACCTCAGTGAAATTCGGGCTCGAATGCAGTTTCTCGATTCGGAGAAAGTCACGATGGGAGCGGCTGTCCGAGAAGGGCCGTTCTATGGGAAGTTTACGCGATTCCTCGTTCGGCTGGACGGAAAGTTAAACGACCCGCGTTACACATTCATGTTTCGACCGAAAAAGTATATTACTTCCCTCATGCTGAACGACCTCCTGTCGAAGATCCTCGGAGCGGACGGAAGCGCGCAGGTGACGATTTTGGACCTGAGCGGCGTTCCGTTCGACATTGTGAATACGATCGTTTCCTTGCTGGCGCGCATGGTGTTCGATTTCAACTTCTGGAACCCGAATCGGCGGGATTTTCCGATCCTCCTCGTCTTCGAGGAAGCGCACAATTACCTCCCGAGCAGCGGAACGAGCAACGCTGCGCGGCGGACTGTCGAGCGCATCGCGAAGGAGGGACGCAAGTATGGCGTGAGTTGTATGGTCGTGAGTCAGCGGCCGGTTGAGGTCTCGGAAACAATACTGTCTCAGTGCAACAACTACGTCATCCTGAGACTCACGAACCCTCTGGACCAAAACTATATAAGGCGTTTGGTGCCGGATAGCTTTGCCAGCCTGACGGACGTCCTCCCCTCCTTGCGACAGGGAGAAGCACTCATCGTCGGCGAGTCGATTTCGATGCCGCTCCGCGTTCAGATTGACTTTCCAAACCCCGAGCCGGACAGCAGCGACATCAAGTTTTATGAAAAATGGAAACAGAGCGACGCGAAAACGAAGATTTCGGACGTTGTTACGCGCTGGTGGAAGCAGGAGAAAGTGTAATCATCGCTCCGTCCATTCACGAAGGAGAGGAAGGGATATGCTGCTAAAGAGAGCGTCCGATGTGCCGTCGTCGGAAATTACTCCCGAGTCCCGCTATCACGACCGCCGACAGTTTATCCGCACGATGGCGATCGCCGGTCTCGGTCTTGCAGCCCGGTCGGTCTTTCCGGAAAGTGCGCGAGGGCAGGACAAATGGCCGCGCGGGAAGAAGGGTCCTTACGATACGGATGAGGAGCCGAACTCGTACAAGGATATTACGCACTATAATAATTTCTACGAATTCGGAACGGACAAGAGCGACCCCGCGGAATATTCGGGCGGCTTTAAGCCCATGCCGTGGACGATTCGCATTGAGGGAGAGATAAAAAAACCGGCGACGTATCATCTCGAGGATTTTGTAAAACCGTTCAAACTTGAAGACCGCATCTATCGGATGCGGTGCGTTGAAGGCTGGTCGATGGTCGTACCGTGGCAGGGATTTCCTCTTGCCGAAATAGTGAAAAAAGTTGAGCCGACGTCGAAAGCAAAGTATGTAGCGTTTGAGACAATCGTCCGGCCCGAAGAAATGCCCGGCCAGCAACAGGCGATTCTCCAATGGCCGTACGTCGAAGGACTTCGGTTGGATGAGGCGATGAATCCGTTGGCGCTGATGGTCACAGGTCTGTATGGTAAGCCGTTGCCCAACCAGGATGGAGCGCCGCTACGGCTCGTCGTGCCGTGGAAATACGGGTTCAAGGGAATTAAGTCCATCGTGAGAATCAGGTTTGTCGAGAGTGAGCCCCCGACCACCTGGAACATTGCGACACCGCGGGAGTACGGATTCTACTCAAATGTCAATCCCGACGTAGACCACCCGCGATGGAGTCAAAAATCGGAGCGGCGGATTGGCGAGTTTTTCAAACGGAAGACACTCATGTTCAACGGTTACTCCGAACAAGTCGCGCACTTGTATTCCGGGATGGACCTGCAGAAGTATTTCTAGCCTCTCTCATGACACAATTTGATTGGACAAGGCGGGTCATCAAGCCCGCCGTCTTTTTTTTATGTCTCCTGCCCATCCTCCTGCTGGCCTGGAACGGGTTCACGGGGAATCTGAGCGCTAACCCAATTGCCGACATCACAAACGCGACAGGAATTTGGACGCTCCGTCTTCTCGTTGCCACGCTCATGATCACTCCGCTGCGCCGCTTGAGTGGCTGGTCGGGAGCAGCACGACTTCGCAGGATGGTTGGCCTGTTTGTCTTTTTCTACGTCTCACTCCACTTTACAACGTATATCTATCTCGACAAATTCTTTGACCTGCAGGATATGCTGGTCGATGTTGCAAAGCGTCCTTTTATTACGGTCGGCTTCGCAAGTTTTGTTCTCATGATTCCGCTGGCGGTGACATCGACCGACCGGATGACCCGCAAACTCGGCGGCAAGCGCTGGCAAATGCTCCACCGGCTCATCTATGTGATCGCGATTGGCGGCATCATTCACTATACCTGGCGACTCAAGACCGGAGTCCGCCAGCCTGCGGTCTATGCTGCAATCGTCGGTCTCCTCCTTCTGTACCGATTGTGGGTCTCCTTCTCTCCAAAACTCATTTCGCAGAAGTCTAAGGCTGCGAAAGAAACTATTCCGAC
>JBGOVN010000194.1:0-3888 GCA_041478155.1 Bacteroidota bacterium
GCCCTCGAGGACGAACACCCGGACGTACGGCATCAAGCGATGGGCTCGCTGATCATCCTGGTCGGCGTCGAAGCGCTCCGCACCATTTTCCGTATCAGTCGTAATCTTTCGATTTGGACAACGATCGAGCTTTCTACAATCGTCATGCAGTACAAGGAGGAGGCAGTTCCATATCTTGTCGAAGCGCTTGAGTCACAGGACCAGTCCGTCGTACTGTTTTGCATTGAGATGCTTGCGGAGATCGGCTTTGTCTCAGCCGTCGAGCCGCTTCGGTCCATGGCCCGGGATTATCCCAACGTTGTTATCCGCGCAAAAGCGGTCGAGGCACTTGGCAGGCTTGGCGACCAACGGTCGGAGGGATTGCTGTTATCCCTCATCCAGAACCCGATCCCGAATCTACGGCTCAAAGCAATCGAAGCATTGAGGTCGATCGGTTCACCGGAGTCCGTAAAACCGCTGATGGAACGCGTGAGACGCGGGAACACAGAGGAACAAATCTTGGCGATCAGGGCGATTGCATCGACCGGCGACGAGGGGATAGAATCGCTCAAATCATTAATCAGTGAAGACCGTGTACAGTACCACCGGCTTGTGGACCATGTGCTCGAAGAACTGAACCTCGAACCCGTGGAGAGCTGACGTGGAAATCGTCGACTTCCTCTTTCAGTCATACTTCATCTTCGTCATCGTTTACTTCATTGCAGTCAATCTCTGCTATGCCGTTCTGCTCGGGCTGTCGTTCGGCGAAATCATGCTTTACATGCGGCACAACTCGTTCAGCAATCTTCGCAGCATTATCCAGTCAGAGCTTACGCCCCCCGTCTCGATCCTCGCACCGGCATATAACGAAGAGGCGACCGTGGTTGAAAGCGTTAAGAGTTTGCTCAAGCTCAACTATGGGAACTACGAGGTGGTTGTCATCAACGACGGATCGAAAGATGGAACGCTCCAACGGCTCATTACCGAGTTTTTCTTGTTCCGGTCGAAAAGAATATACAACGAAGTGTTGGAAGCGAAACCCGTCCGCGGAATCTACAGATCTGTGAAGCCGGAATGCCGCAACCTTGTTGTAGTCGACAAGGAGAACGGAGGAAAAGCAGACGCACTCAATGTCGGTATGAACGCCGCACAGCATGAATACGTGTGCGCAATCGATGCCGACTCGCTGCTCGAGGAAGAGGCACTCCAGAAAGTTATGAAGCCGTTTCTCGAAGACGAGACGGTCATCGCCGCCGGCGGAATCGTCCGTATCGCCAATGGGTGTGAAGTCCGCAACGGACGTATTGTAAAGGTAGGACTTTCCAATAAACTCCTTCCGATTTTTCAAGTCGTCGAATACTTTCGCGCGTTCCTTTCGGGACGGATGGGTTGGCAAGGGGTGAATGGTCTCATGATTATTTCGGGTGCGTTCGGTATGTTCAGGCGCTCAGCCGTCTTCGAGGCGGGGGGATACAATCCTGCAACAGTGGGGGAGGATATGGAACTGGTAGCGCGGATGCACCGAGTCAAACGGGAGAAACGGGAACCGTATAAGATTGTATTTGTTCCTGACCCTGTCTGCTGGACGGAAGCTCCGGAGACCTTGAAAGTTCTCGCCTCGCAGCGTAACCGCTGGCATCGAGGCCTCCTGGACGTCTTGTTGATGCACAAAGTGATGCTCTTTAATCCAAATTACGGAGTACTCGGGATGGCTGCGATGCCGTATTTCCTCTTTGTCGAGTTGCTCGGCCCCGTGTTCGAATTCGTCGGCTACGTCGCCATGATCGCATTGTTCATCATGGGGACGCTCAATAGCGCGATGACTATTCTGTTTTTCATTGTCGCTCTGTTCTACGGCGTTATGTTCTCCGTCGGTGCAGTATTGTTGGAGGAGATTTCATTCAGGCGTTATCCAAATCCGAAGCATCTCGCGCTTCTTCTGTCGTTCGGCGTGCTCGAGAATTTTGGTTACAGACAACTCACCGCATGGTGGAGGATGAAAGCGTTCTATGACTACGCGAGAGGGAAGAAAGGGTGGGGAACAATGCGGAGATCGGGATTTCAGGTCCAACCAGGGAAGTGACCACACTCCCGCAGCTCTGCGGGTTATCTCGTGTACGTCACCGCGCTGGCAGTGAAGCTGACAGGAGGGGTCGCCTGGAACGTTTCAACCTTTATCTGGTCGTCGGCGAGCATCCGCACGTACATCGTCCCAAGAGGAAACGTTCGTTGCCGGTCGTACAGAGTGTATTTCTGTAATCCGCTCGCAGTGGAGATTGTTGAAGGGTCGGGTTCTGATATTCCAATCGCATACACGCCGGTCATCGAGAGCGTACCTCCAATTGAGATACGCGCTGCCGTCGGTTCATACATATCGTAAACAAACGCAAGCTGCTTCGGCCAGCCTTCCGCAGACATGCTTTTATCGAGCGGGAGTCCCAGTAGAAACCAATTTCCGACGAGCTTGCCTGCCTGGTCAAAGTCTATTTTGCCGTCCTTATCCGTCCCAGACCGATGCACGAACGAATAGAGCTGCGCGCGCAAGGGTTCATCGTAACACTTCAGCGCCCCGACAGCGTGGAGCATTGTATCGTAGTACCGCGCCGGATTGACGAATCCGGTGAGCGTGATGTTTAGGTCGGAAATCCCGACATCAATTGCGAAAGAGAGCCCACTTGTCGTTCCGAGAGACTGTCCAGCGGCAATTTGCTGGCCCGGATGAATCTCCGGTAAGAGTTTTACATGGTCGAGGTAGTAACTGAGTTTTTCGTTCATTTGGACGCCGATCTTATCGTCTTGTCCCGCAATAATATACTGGACAACTCCTGGAGCAGGGGCAACGACCAACCGCGGACGGGCAACGTCGCAAGGGCAGCTGTCAGGGTTCACAAAGTAGAAGTAAATGTGGTCGCTCGGGACAGTGTGGCCGGGCGGGTTCAAATTGCCCAGCGGCGTGATGAATCGGATCTCCTGAACATCGATGGGAGAGACCATAAATGTTGATTCCCCCGAAGGGATGACACCGTCGAGTTCTTGGGAGGTCTTGTGGCACGATGAGTTGAACAATGAGCCGAGAAGGAAGGTACTGATGACGACGTGTCTCATGAGTTCTTGATCGAGGTGGCTCGGGACAGTGTTTCGAATGATAGGATACAAGAGGATGGGGGGAAGTGATCGCGGGCATGCCATGAAGAGGAACAGCTACAACATTCCTGAGGCATGGACTTTGTTGGTCAAGAGCGATTTCTGGCCTGCCAAACGAAGTCCCGACGGTTGGTGTCGGGACGTAGTTTGGCGGAAGGGGAGGGATTCGAACCCTCGATGCCCTTGCGAGCATTCCGGTTTTCGAGACCGGTCGATTCAACCACTCTCGCACCCTTCCGAGTTTGGTCGACTTCCGACGTAATATACTTAAAACGTCAGTGAATTCAAATCTTGCTTGCCGTGTTCGTTGACATTCCATCCATTATTCAATATATTTTTAAAAGTGTACACCACAGAGAGATAAGGAATGCAAACACAAGGCACGAAAAAAAGCAAGCAGCGTGAACGTGTTTACCTCGCGCTGAAGAAAACCCGCACGCATCCGACCGCAGAGTGGATTCATGAACGGGTCCGGGAAGAACTGCCAAGAATTTCTCTCGGAACGGTTTACCGAAATCTTCATATCCTCAAAGTGCAAGGTAAAATCCGGGAACTCGATTTTGGAGAAGGAACTCGTCGGTACGATGCATTTCTGGATCAACACTATCATTTTGTCTGCGAACAGTGCGGGAGCATACAGGACCTCGAAGTACCACCCCAGGGGGACTTAAACGAGAGGATGAAAGCATCGGTTTCGGGTGTCGTTCGCTCCCATCGTCTCGAATTCTTCGGGACCTGTGCCCGGTGCCTGTCGAACGATTAACA
>JBGOVN010000069.1:0-6087 GCA_041478155.1 Bacteroidota bacterium
AAAGAAGGCAGAGCACTAGAAGCTAGAAACCTTAAACCTCAAACCCTAAACCAGTTTTTGACTAACAGCCAATTGCCAGTAAGCAGTAGGGAGTAAGCGGAAGGAAGGAGCTAAACGCTAACGGCCAATAGCTAAGCGCTAATCGCCAGGAAGCAGTGAGGAGTAAGCAGAAAGCCGGAGCTAACAGCTAACCGCTAATAGCTAAGAGCCTCAAGCCTTCAACCTGAAACCTTTAACCCGGAACCTGAAACAAAGAGCTTTAAACCCAGAACTCTAAACTCAAAACACAGAACTAATTTTCACATTCTTCTTGAAGACCACGACTAAACATAGTGAAGTTGAATCTTTGCAGCCCGTCCATCGCGGCGAGAAAGACGAACTGGTGTTGAAAGGCATTCCGGCTTCTCCCGGTATTGTGGTCGGGCCTGTGTTCCTGATCCACAAGCAACTGCCGACGGTCCAGGAGAAGACTGTCACGGCTGACGAAGCGGGGCGCGAAATTGAAAAGCTCCAAAACGCCGTCGCCCGCTCGAAGAAGGAAGTGTCGAAGATTCTCGACTTCGCCGAGCAAAAACTCGGCCCGAAGCAATCCAAGATCTTCGAAGCGCAGTTGATGATTCTCGAAGACGCCGTTATGTTCGAAACGGTCTACAAGCGGATTCGGCGGGACCTCAAGAATGCCGAGTTTGTCATTCAGGATGAAATTGAACGATACCACCGGCTCATGCTGGCGTCGAAGGATGAGTACACGCGGGAAAGAGCCAACGACCTTGAAGAGGTCCGGAATCGAATTCTGCGAAACCTTCAGGAGCAAAGACTGATTTCCAGAATCGAGGGCTCGCACGTCATTGTTTCGCATACGCTCGGTGCCGCCGACGCGATGATCTTCAGCCGTAACGACGTCCTCGCCTACGCGACTGAAGTCGGCGGGGCGACTTCACACATGGCACTTCTCTCCCGTGCACTCAAGATTCCGGCCGTCGTGGGCATTCCGCTCGTGTCGACGACCGCGCATTCCCACGACCAGATCATCATCGACGGCTACAACGGCGTTGTCGTAATCAATCCTACTCAACAGACCGTCCGGAAATACGAACGCAAGAGAGCGGAATACCAGGCCTTCGAGCAGAAGCTGAGCTCGTTGCGAGACCTTCCGGCCGAAACGCTCGACGGCACACGATACCAGCTCTCTGCGAACATCGAGCTCGAGCAGGAGCTTGAGTTCTTGAAACTGCAGGGCGCGGACGGGATCGGTTTATACCGTTCAGAGAGCTTGCTGCTCGGCAAGGAAGTCTTCCCGACAGAAGAGGAACAATACCATCAGTACCGGGTGCTCGCTGAAGGATTGTATCCCAAGCCGGTCGTCATCCGCACATTCGACATTGGCGGCGACAAAATGATGGTTCAGTCGTTGGACGAAAAAAATCCTTTCCTGGGATGGCGAGGCATTCGCGTCATGCTGGATAAACCCGAAATTTTTCTGGACCAGCTTCGGGCGATCCTGCGGGCCAGCGCGCGGAAGAATGTGTCAATCATGTTTCCGATGATAACGAACATCAAGGAAGTACGGCTGGCGAAACAGCTCCTCGAGGAAGCGAAGGATCAACTTCGATCAAAGAAGATCCCGTTCGATGATTCTCTGCGTGTCGGCGTCATGATCGAGGTTCCGGCCGCCGCGGTGATCGCGGACGACCTTGCCAGGGAAGTGCAATTCCTGAGCATCGGGACAAACGACCTCATCCAGTATTTGCTCGCAGTCGATCGTACGAATGACATTGTGTCGGAGCTTTATCAGGAGTTCCATCCCGCCGTGGTTCGGTTCCTGAGACGCATCATCGAGCGGGCAAAAGAGAGAAAAGTCCACATCAGCATGTGTGGCGAAATGGCGGGCGACCCGCTTGCAACCATGCTGCTCATGGGACTTGGTTTGGAAGAGTTTAGCGTAGTGCCGGCTGTCCTTCCGGAAATCAAAAAAATTATTCGGTCAGTTCATTTTACCGAAGCGAAACATCTCGCCGATAAAGTATTGGATATGGAAACAGAGGATCAGATCAAATCCTACCTTCAAAAGGTCATGAAACAAAAATTCCCGGACATACCGATCGGCTGAAATTGCTGGTACCGTAGGGGGGAACATACGCACCTCGGAAACGCTGTGAGAGAATTCGAATTGAAGCTTCTAAAACAACTTTCTACCAACCACGACCGTTAACTTCGACAAGACGCCATGACTCCTCAAGATATTCAACGCATCGACCCCAAAGGGATGAATCGGTGGATCCGGGATTTCCATCTACAAGTCGCAGAAGCAGTGCGCATAGGGAAGCAAGCAGTTGTCGAGATCAAGGCGAGAGGAATTCGTAATATTGTCCTGACCGGCCTGGGCGGGTCTGCGATTGGTGGCGATTTATTGCGCTCGTTCGTCTCGGAAGAAATCGGCATTCCTTTCATCGTCAACAGGCACTATTTCTTACCCGAGTTTGTTGGAAAGAAAAGCCTCGTCATTGTTTCGAGTTACTCCGGCAACACGGAAGAAACCATTGCCGCTCACAAGGATGCGATCAAACGGAAATCGAAGGTTTTGTGTATCACGACCGGAGGGATCACTGCAGCACTCGGGAAAAAATTTAAACAACCGACGATCAAAATTCCTCCCGGTCTTTCCCCGCGCGCAGCACTTGGGTATTCGTTCTTTCCGCTGCTCATCGCGCTCGCAAAGATCGGTCTCATCCGCCCGAAAGACAGGGACATCAAGGAAACAATTCAATTGTTAGCCAGGAAGTCGCTCCAATTCAGTGATATTGAGTCTCCAGAGAACGCGCCGTTGGCGCTGGCGGAACGGCTCAAGGGGAAACTTCCCATCATCTATTCGACCACGGAACATCTCGACGCCGTGAACATTCGATGGAGGGGACAGATTGCGGAGAATGCGAAACAATTTGCCTTTGGAAATCTCTTGCCGGAGATGAACCACAATGAGCTTGTGGGATGGAACGTGTTGAAGGACCTCATGAAGCAAATGCACGTCATCTTCCTGCGGGACAAAGGAACGTACAAGAGGGTCGAAATTCGTGAGAGAATTACAAAACAAATCGTGTCGCAATACGCCGCACAAACGACGGAAGTGGTGAGTGAAGGCACCTCGCTTTTGGCTCGTATGTTTTCCTTGATTCATTTCGGCGATTGGGTTAGCTTATACCTCGCGATCCTCAACAACCAGGACCCCGAACCCGTTGAGGTTATTAACTTTCTAAAATCGGAATTGTCGAAAGTCTCGTGACGCCCCGGTGCTTGTTCGGTGGCCCTCTGGCGCGACTGATTCGGCTCTCGTGTTGATGAATGGCAGGTCCAGTGACCATTGACCTTTGACAATGACCGTTGGCATGAAAAGACTCCTTCCACCTTTTTTCCTCTCTGCTCTTCTCGTCCAAACTGCGTTCGCTCAGTTTTATAACTTCGGCCGTAACAAGGTCATGTATACTGAATTCGAGTGGCAGGTCTTGAAAACTGAGCACTTTGAGATTTACTATTACCCGGAGATGACGGACCTCGCCCAGCGTGGAGCCGCCTTTGCGGAGGAGTCCTATAAAATCCTCGAAGATAAATTCAACCATAACATCAACCACCGCATTCCGTTAGTGTTCTACAGTTCCCATCTTCACTTCCAGCAAACGAACACAACTTCGGGTTTCATCCCGGAGGGCGTGGGAGGGTTCTTCGAATTCCTCAAAGGGAGGGTTGTCATTCCGGCGGACGGGTCGGACGCCCAGTTCCGGCACGTCATTCGACACGAACTCGTCCATGTGTTCATGCATAGCAAGATCAATAGAGTCCTGCTCGACCATCGCCTGCCCCAGGACCATACACCACCGCTCTGGTTCACGGAAGGGCTTGCAGAGTACTGGTCGACGACGTGGGATACCCAGGCCGAGATGGTCATGCGCGATGCAGTCGTGAACGATTACCTCGTCCCGTTGAGCGAGATCGAGCGAATTTCTGGTTCGTTCCTCATGTACAAGGAAGGACAAAACATCTGCCAGTTCATCGCTGAACGATACGGGAACGAAAAGGTATTGCTTATGATGGAAAATTTCTGGAGGGGAAATTCCTTCAACGACGTACTGCGGACAACGGTCGGACGAGGCTATAAAGAGTTCGATGACGAATGGACGTACTTCCTGAAAAAAAAGTACTATCCCACGATGGTGCACGAAGACCTTCCGAGCGGCGTAGCAAAAAACCTCGTCGATGTCGGCTTTAACACGAAGCCGCTCTTTTTTGCTCACGACGGAAAGAAAGAAGTATACTTCATCGGTAATCACACCGGGTACACGAACATCTACAGGATCGACCTCGAGCAGGAGAAACCTGAACCTGAAGTCGTTGTGGAGGGGGAGAAAACAGACGAGTTTGAAGCGTTCCATCTCTTTCAGAGCAAACTCGATATTTCAAAGCAGGGAATGATGGCTTTTGTGACGAAAAGCGGGGAGACGGATGCGCTTCATCTCTACGATTTGAGGGAAGAGAAAGTGAAAGAGACTCTCCGGTTCAAAGACCTTGTCGTCCTTGGCTCCCCCTCGTGGTCGCCGGACGGAAAACGACTTGTCATCTCGTCCATCGACAAATCGGGGAATGACGACCTTTACATCCTGGAGCTTGACTCACACGCTCTTACGCGCCTCATGAATGACTCTTACGACGACCGCGAGCCAGCCTGGTCGCCGGACGGCAAACGAATTGTGTTCAGTTCCGACAGAACGCCGTACGGGGCGAAAGGGGAATACAACCTCTTCATCTACATTCTGGAGAACGCCACCATTGAGTACCTTACGCTCGGAGACCAGAACTACTTCGCCCCGTCGTGGTCGCCGGATGGTCGGCGTCTGCTCTTTACGAGTGACCTCGACGGCGCTCAGAATGTCTGGATGATGAAACTCGATGATTCCACCTCACGTCGTACGATGAAGAAGGTTACGAATTTCCTCACGGCGGCATTCGACCCCAGCTGGGGGGAAAATGACGACCTCATCTTTACGGCGTTCGAAAAATTCAGTTTCCAAATAAAAAAACTTGACGGCGTGACAGCCCGTTATGACTCTTCGACCATCGTCCAGAATTTTGACTATGCTTCCCAGGGGGAACGCTGGGAAACAAAGAGACTCGAATCCCAGTCGAGCGTCAGCCAATACCGTTACGCGAAGGATTATTCATTGGATATTGCACAAAGCCAGGTTTCGACTGACCCGATATTCGGAACAGCCGGAGGTGCGGCCCTTGCGATGAGCGATATCCTCGGAAATGACCAGTACTATTTTCTGATTTACAACACGGCTCAAACGAAGGACGACCTTCTCGAGAGCTTCAACCTTGCTATATCGAAAATCTCGCTCGGTAAAAGGGCGAACTATGCGTATGGAATTTTTCGATTTGCCGGAAACCGCTACGACCTTTCCGACCCCGACCTCTTCTACTACGAAAGGGCCTTCGGCGGATACTTTGTCCTGAGTTACCCCCTGTCAAAATTCAGACGCATCGAATCCAGCATCGAGGCGATCGACTCCGAAAAAGACAACTTCACCGCGTTGATACCCAGACGGGCGTTGCTGATTTCAAATTCGCTGTCGTACGTGTGGGATAATTCTCTCTGGGGACCGAGCGGTCCCCTCGACGGGAATCGAATGAAACTAACGCTCGCCTATACAAACGACGTCCAGTACTCAAACGTCAGCTACTACACGGCCATTGCAGACTACAGGACGTATTTCCGGCTCTCGACGCGCAGTGCATTTGCGTCCCGCTTCAATGTGTACTACAACGAAGGGAAGGAAGCCCGAAGGTTCTTTATGGGCGGGAGTTGGGATTTGCGGGGGTTTCCTCTGTTCTCTATTCGCGGAAAAAAACTCTGGCTTACCAGCCAGGAGCTTCGTTTCCCGTTCATCGACCAGCTGGGAATCCGGTTCCCGTTCGGCGGTGTGACGTTCGGATCGATTCGGGGAGCCCTGTTTACCGATCTTGGAGGAGCTTGGGATGACGTCTACCGAGAGACCAATGGAAGCATTGGGGTGGGCGTCCGGCTCAATCTGGGAG
>JBGOVN010000086.1:0-5581 GCA_041478155.1 Bacteroidota bacterium
TGGTTAGGGAAGGGGATCGCAGGAGACGACACTCACGGACACATCGACGACCTCTGCAGGTTTGTGAACAGGAGCACTGTCGTGCTTTGTTCGGAAAAAAATAAAAACGATGCAAACTATCGAGCGTTGAAGGAAAATCGGGAACGGCTGGAAGGAATGAAACTCGAAGACGGTGCAAAAGTGGAGATCGTCGACCTGCCAATGCCGGCTCCTGTGATCTTCGACGGTCAGCGACTCCCGGCGAGCTACGCGAATTTTTACTCAGCAAATTCTGCGGTTCTCGTCCCGACGTTTAACGATCTCAACGACCGTCGGGCACTCGGAATTCTCTCCGAACTCATCAAGGACCGCCCCGTGATAGGAATACATGCCGTCGATCTCGTTTGGGGTCTCGGCACGATTCACTGCCTTACGCAACAACAGCCTCTCTGAGCCTCCTCCAAGAGCGAGTCGTCCCCCACCGTTTTCCCATTGAAGTGAAACAATCGTAAGAAACCGACAAGGATGAATTGTTGATGGTAACGATCAAGGAAGGCAGACCTGTGCCCTGCGACGGAGAGGGGACGGAGTCGCAGGTTCAAATCGTCGCGAGCGATCCGAGCAGAGCTTCGACGCAACTGTTCATATCATATCGTCGAAGTGCTTCAGCACGCGCGGACTCTGCAAGGGATAAACGCAGTGCACCATCGCTAAGGATCCGATGAATAGCGTGTGCCACGGCGTTGGCGTTTCTCGGTTCGATCAATAATCCTGTTTTCCCATTCGTGATGATTTCCGGCAATCCGCCCGCGTTCGTGGCGATGATTGGCCTTCCCATCGCCATCGCTTCCACGACAACCAAGCCGAACGTTTCGGAGAATGAGGGGAGGATGAAAACATCAAGGGCAGCCAGCAATCGAGCCACATCGTTGGTGAACGGGAGAAAGGTCACACGGTTTTCAATTTTCAGCGCGATGCAGAGTCCTGTTAAGTATGACCGAAAACCCGGTTCTCCAAGCGTCTCGTCTCCCGCGATGACAAAATGAACATTGGGATGGTCTTTGACGACCTGAGGCACAGCGCGCAGGAGAACATCCTGTCCTTTCTGCGCATCGAGTCGCCCAAGCACGCCAACAAGGAAGCCGCCACGCGGCAAACCAAACGAAGCTCTCGCTTGTTTCTTGTCGAAGTGTGAGGGGTCGAACTGGTGGAGGTCGGTTCCGAGTGGGACGACCCTGATCTTTTCGTCAGGCATACGAGTATACGTCAAGACCTCGTCCCTCATGCTTTGGGTCAAAGAAATCCAGAGTGATAATTTTGAGAACACCCACGTGTGGAAAAGGTCGCGCTTGTTGTACCGCGACCTCATCTGTTGATAGAAAACGAGTTTCGACGCAGGCGAAAGAGTCGACGCGAGGGCTGCAAGATGTATGTCCTTTGATTGCATCAGGATGACGCGGTCGATACGATTGTCGTTCAGGATTCGGCCGAGGTGCATTGCAGAGACAACGTCCCCGTACTTCCAGCGGGGTACCATCGCCGCTACATTGACACGCGCCTCAACGGCGCGTTGGTGAAGTGGGGAGTGCGGGGGAGCGACGACGAGAGTCGGCACTTCCCGGTCGTTCATCGCCTTTGCAAGTCGGAGCGTTGAGAGCTCGAGGCCGCCAAGAGAATGGGAAAAGCAAATAAGTGCGATGCGTTTTTGTAATCTGACCATTGTGTTTCGCCCGAGGCAGATGAAGAAAACCGCTCATTGGACGCATGCGACAGGTGTAAAGTTTAACGAGAGAGGGGGATTTCTTGTGATGCGAGGTACCGAGAAGTGAACGACGGACCTATCCTTCTCGGCAGTCAGATTCTTGCATTCTTACCGAAGGTCAAATGAAGCAGAAAAGGAAAAACGTAGCGTATCGCTCGTCGGTATCATAAGCAACGACGGGCGTTCGATCTTGAAGTCCGTTAGACTAATATTGAATGCCCCCTCGACTTCGAGACTGTTTTCTTTCCAATGTGCTTGCGCGTTCGCGACTATGTCTCTGGATACTCCATGAAACGTTAGCTTGCCTGACGCGACGAGGCCGTCCCCTTTATCAAGGATGGTCGAGCTTGTAAACGTTGCATCAGGATACGTAATTGAGTCGATTACTTCCATGGCGTGCGAGTCCCGGTTCGAGTTGCCGCTGTCAAATGTTGTCACATCAACTCGTGCCGATACGGTCCTGATCTCCTTCTTCTCCACGTCGATCTCAGTTCGAATTCGCGCATCTTTGCTGACAGCCTCCATCGTGTGGAGAGGATGGCTGAGGCGGTACGTGACCGTTGTTGCCTCCTTCGTAGATTCGACCCATCGCAATGGGGATTGAGATTGGGCCTCCGAAGGTGGTTCCAAGCTTACAGCCGCGGTCAAGACGAGACAGAGAAGAAGAGGACGTCGTGCGATCATGAGAATATGCCTAGAAAGTTATGGTGATCAAGGATGCAGCGAGAGTCGCTGTCGTGAAGTACGCGGCGACCTGGTGGAACCGCGCCTCTTGCGAGCTTGAGGAGCGACCGAGGGACGCCCCGAGAATCGGCGTAAGGATCATTCCTGCGGCATGAACCCAGGCAAGCGTCTTGTGGATGGTGGTCGTGCTGACCTCATCGCGGCGGATGACGGGAGGGGGAGAAAGGATCGCGAGCAGCGCCGTTCCGCTGTACGAGACGATCGTCGCAGTGACAAAGATCTGGTGGTTCGTTCGATAGCCGCGGTCGCCGTCGATGAGCTTTTGACCGAAATAGGCAGCTGTGCCCATGAGTCCGAGCGTCACGAATCCACCGACTTGATGCACGGAGAGCATAGTCCGTCGAAGACCTAGTTCGCTCTTCCGGACTTCAGGAGTCAGCGGCGATGCCAGCCCTGCCGTTCGAAAAAATCCATCCTCTCCCCATAGTCCCTTCTCCGCGAAGCTGATATTTTCGGGCAGCAATCTGCGTTTGGGTGGCGGAGAAAGAGAATCAGCTTGAACCGAAAGCACCGGCCCGAACAACAATTGATTCTCAAGGTCGATGTTTGTCGCTAATTCCTGGCCAAGAAGAGTTTGCATGCCGAGGAGAGAAAAAAGAATGGTGGGGTAAGGTGTCTTCATGCTTCCTTTGTGGAGGTTGAAAATAGATTCTTCATGCTATTGCGGGCTCTTCTTTTGCTCGTGCTGACGAGCCTGTACGCGATCGAGGTCTGGTAGATGCAAATGTTGGATCTCGATGGATGATGCTAAGAAAATACTCTCAGTGATGAACCAGTCAACGTCGTATTATATTTTCCGAGAGGACTATTTGCAGGACCATTGATCACAGAGCCGTCAGAAGCAAAGTTTGAGCCGTGAGCGGGACAATGGAAACGATTTCCGCCTGCCTCGTACTGAACTGTCGTGCCGGCATGAGTGCATGCAGAGCTCACGGCGATGTAGGTTCCGGCCGCCGTGCGCGCAATAACGATTCCGTCCCTGTAGAGCGTACCTCCGCTTTGGATCAATCCGCTGTTTACCGAAGCGGTCAGGTCAAGGGTTATGTCGATGTTCGTGGGTGCTCCGACGACCGTGTCAAGCGGCTGGCATCCGCCGAGGCAGGAACTGCAAATGATCGCAGCCGCTCCGACTCCGAGGTTCGAGAGAAACTCTTTTCTGTCCATCAATCCTTATGATTTTTCTTCCGCGACGAGGTAGCTGGTCCGTATTCTCGCGCCAAGCGTTTCGTATCCTTTCTTAAAGCAACATCAGAGAACATGCAAGTTTCATACCATTACATTTGCAGGGAAATAAAACACCTCGTGGTCAAATAGTGGCTTAGAGCGTAGAGAATACTCTACGATTTTGTTTAATCTAGGACAACGACGTCCCAAGAAAAACTTCTGCCGGTGTACTGTTTCTCAAAACAAGAAAATTCTAACAGTAGTTCTCACGATGATGGGAACGAAGTGCGGCAAGGAACTCGAGAGAATTGGATTGAATCGAATTCTTGACGCGCCCAAGAGACCATACGCAAGATTCCATCGTCCGGTCTCATAGAACTCTGGATCAATGCTGTTGCTACTCCGTTCGGCATTCCGACCCAAACCAGGTTCTCGTCAAACTGATTAAAATCGCGAAGCCAGTCGGCTCTCGATCGTGACCATTAGACGCGCGACGGGGCAACGTGTTTCGAGGCCTGGGATCGTGATCCCTGAGTTATCGACTCCATCGCGCGGTCGATATTGAACAAGGGATATTGAATAATTGGGAAAACCTTTTGCCGCCGGGCACGTCTAATGCTAACGATACAAGCACTAGTTCAGTATTAAAAGAGGAAAGCGATATGCGTAAAAGGATTGTTCTTTCGTTGTCAGCCATTCTCGTCCTCGGGTGCACATCGTTCTTCCTATTCTTCAGGGGCGAGAAGAATGATTATACACTGAGGTTCGAAAAAGTTTCGAAAGGGCCACTGACCGTCTACGTTACGGCAACGGGCACAATTAACGCTGTGACATCCGTCGATGTCGGGACTCAGGTTTCAGGCATTGTGTCGAAGCTCTACGCCGATTTCAATTCTATCGTGAAGGAGGGACAGGTCATTGCGCAGATCGACTCAACCTTCCTCGTTCAGGCAGTCAACGACGCCGCCGCGAGCCTTGAGAGGGCACAAGCCCAATACCAGGATTCGAAGCGCACGCTCGACCGGGTGAAATCGTTGTTCGCGAAACAACTCGAGTCGCAGGCAACTCGCGACGCCGCGTTGACGAATTACGAAGCCTCAAAGGCATCGATGAAACAAGCCGAGGCGGCGCTCCAGCGTGCAAAAATCAACCTTGCCTATGCGACGATTTATGCACCGATCAGCGGGGTCGTGATTAACCGTGCTGTGAACGTCGGGCAAACGGTTGCGGCCAGCTTCTCGTCACCAACTCTCTTCACGATCGCAAACGACCTGAAGAAAATGCAGGTCGGGACGACGGTCGATGAGTCCGATATCGGAAGGATCAGCATCGACCAGACGGCCACGTTCTCCGTCGATGCATATCCCGACGAGAAATTCTCGGGCAAAGTCTCGCAAATCCGGCTGGCTCCGGTCACAATACAAAATGTTGTTAACTACACTGTCATCATCGAGGTGAACAACGACCAACTCAAATTGATGCCGGGAATGACTGCAAACGTGAAAATACTCGTTGCGAATGCGGACGCCGTTCTCAAAGTTCCCAACATGGCGCTCAGGTTACAACCGCCGACCGACATCATCGACACCTCGTTCGCAAATGAGATGCGAAACCGCTTCAGCGGGAGGCGAGGTGAAGGCGGCATGCCTTCGTCAAGTGCAGATACCGGAAAAGCGAACCCGGCAGGACAACGTACTCGCGCGTCGTTTGACGCATCGGCCGGAAGTGGACCTCGTCAATTCGGGGACGGACAGACGGGCCAAATTGGACAGATGGGACAGAATGGCCAGATGGGCCAGGGTGGCCAGGGTGGAATGGTGTGGGGAAGCAAGCGATTCCAGGCGGTTAGGGATTCCCTCGTTGCAAAATACGGCAATACGCTCGACAGGGATGAGATGAGGAAGAAAATATTCTCCGTCATACAAAATGAAA
>JBGOVN010000218.1:0-3610 GCA_041478155.1 Bacteroidota bacterium
AACAACCCTGAGAGGTCGCCCGTCGCACCGGGATGCGCGCGCTCGCCCTCGATGATGTGGCGCTCGATGGTGATGACTCGTTGTTGATTGGTCATAGGAACGAAATCGGTGGGAAATGTTTCAGGAATTTAGAAAAGACTCTCCCGAGTTGCAAGGGAAGAATCGGAGGAGTGCTAATAAGAAATGTTTTTCGGTTATGATGCAGAGGGAATCCGCAGTTCCTGCTCTTTGTACTGCAGCTCGTACAGTTTTCGGTAAATACCGTTGCGTGCGAGAAGTTCCTGGTGGGTCCCCATCTCGCGGATCTCACCTTTGTGCAGCACAATGATGTTATCGGCATTCTGAATCGTCGAGAGCCGGTGGGCAATAACGATCGACGTGCGGCCCTGGAGGAGTTTCTTGATTGCGGCCTGTATCAACTGCTCGGTTTCGGTGTCCACGCTCGACGTGGCCTCGTCCAGCACGAGAATCTTCGGATTGAACGCCAGGGCGCGGGCGAACGAAAGCAATTGTTTCTGCCCGACCGAGAGAGTCGCGCCACGTTCCTTCACCTCAGCTTCGTATTCGCCGTCGAGTTTCCTGATGAACCGGTCTGCTCCCACGACCTCTGCAGCGTATCGTACCTGCTCCAAGGAGATGTCCTCATTTCCGAGATTAATGTTGCCCCGGATAGTTCCGGAGAACAAGAATACATCTTGAAGCACGACGGCGAGGTGTCTTCGCAAGTCCTCCGGCCGAACGTCTCTAATGTTTTTACCGTCGATCAGGATCTCGCCTTCCTGGATCTCATAGAATCTGCTCAGCAGGCTTATGATCGATGTTTTTCCGGCTCCCGTATGGCCAACAATAGCGACGGTTTCCCCTTGCCGGATCTTGAAAGAAATATTCTTCAAAACCCATTCCGGCGACCGTAAGCCGTCGGAAGGAGTATTGTAGGCGAACCAAACATTCTTGAACTCGATCTCGCCTCGCACATTCTCGAGCGGGAGGGGCGAGGGAATGACGGACAGAATTGCCTTGTCGTCGAGCAACTGGAATATTCGTTCGGAAGACGCCATCGCCGTTTGGAGGATATTGTACTTTTCCGAGAGGTCGCGGATGGGGCGCCAGAACATTTCGTTGAACTGGACGAACGCCATGACGGTTCCAACGCTAATGGTGCCCCCGAGAGCGTGGCCGCCCGCATACCAAACGATGAGTCCGACAGAGATGGCTCCGATAATGTCGACGCCAGGATAGAAAACAGCATAATAAAAAATCGATTTGATGTTCGCGTCCCGGTGGTCTCCGTTGATGAAGGAAAATTTGTCGAACGATTTTTTCTGGCGGTTGAAAATCTGGTCGACCAGCATACCGGTAATGTGCTCTTGCATAAATGCATTCATGCGAGCGATCTGAATCCTCACTTCTCTATAGGCCTCCCGTGCCTTTTTCCGGAACAGAAAAGTCCCATAGAAGAGGAAAGGAAGAACGCTGAGGGAAATCAGGGCGAGTTTCCAATTCATTGAGAACATGAAGTAAACAATGCCCACAATCGTGAACACGTCGCTGAAGACCATGACGATGCCCGATGAAAACATCTCGTTCAGAACCTCAACGTCGTTCGTTACACGCGTGATGAGGCGGCCGATTGGATTCTTGTCGAAGAACTTTAATGATAGGTTTTGAAGGTGTTCAAAAATCTCCATCCGTAGGTCGAAAATCGTTCGCTGTCCAATCCATTGTGTAAGATAGGCGTTGAAATACTGCACAAAACCGCGAACGACGAGGACGGCGAAGAACAACAACGCCGTGACGAGAAGGCCGTTGCGGTCCCCTTGCGCGATATTCTGGTCGACGGCAATTTTTGTAAAATATGGTCTGATTGCCTCCATGCCGCTGATAAGGAGGCTCATCAATATCCCGAGAAGGACAAACCAGCGGTATGGCCGAAGGTACTTGATGAGACGCCGCATGAGGCGCGCGTCGTACGCTTTACCGAGAACTTCTTCTTCGTGCATGAATCAACGTTTCATGATGTGAACGATCAGTATTCCCACAACTACATCGCTTCCAGCTGTTCTTCCAGGAGCTGTTTTTCGTGCAAGTCTGAGTAAATTCCTTTTTGTGCTACAAGTTCGTCGTGGGTTCCCCGTTCCACGATTTCCCCCTCGTTGATGACGACAATCAGATCTGCTTCCTTCACCGTCGAAATTCGGTGGCTGATGATAATGCTCGTCCGGCCTTTCATGAATTCCCGCAGCCTCTTAAGGATTTCTTCCTCGGTGAACGTATCGACTGAAGACAACGCATCGTCGAGGATCAGAATCTTTGGCTCCATCGTCAATGCTCGCGCTATGCTCGTCCGCTGCTTTTGTCCCCCCGAGAGCGTTATGCCGCGTTCGCCGATCATCGTGTCGTACTGTTTCGGAAACTCAAGGACATCCTTTGCGATCTGTGAGATGGCAGCTGCGTTTTCGACGATTTCATCGGAAGAATGCTCGGTTCCGTATTTGATATTTTCGGCAATGGAATCGGAGAAAAGAAACGTTTCCTGCGGCACGTAGCCAAGGTTTGAGCGTAGGACTGCGAGCGGTATCCTCCTGATGTCGACGCCGTCAATGAGCAGGAGTCCTTCCGTAATATCGTACAATCGCGGTATTAAGTTGATCAGCGTCGTCTTGCCCGAGCCTGTAAACCCTATGATGGCAAGTGTCATTCCCTTCTCGATTGTCAGGTTGATATTTTTCAACGTCGGCGACCGGCGGCTCTTATGGGTAAACGTGACGTCGCGGAATTCGATCTTACCCTGGATTGTCTTCATGGAAAGATCCGTCGCCTCTGTGTCGCGAATGTCGGGTTGGCGGTCGAGGATCGTAGCCAGCCGGCCCATCGATGCAGCCCCTTGCTGAAGGAGATTGATGACCCAGCCAAATGCGATCATCGGCCAGATGAGCATGATCAAATAGGACATGAACGCGGTCAGCGTACCGATAGTCAGTTGACCGTCGATAACCTGCAACCCGCCGACGTACACGGTTATCACCATCGAAAAGCCCACGAGGACGAACATCAGTGGCCACAAGATCGATTGTACCTTGGCAAGGACGAGGTTTTTTTTGAGATAGTCCCAGCTGAGCACGCGAAAGCGCTCGATTTCAAAAGCTTCCCGGACGTATGATTTGACCACGCGGATGCCTGAGAGATTTTCCTGAGCACGCGTCGTCAATTTTGAAAATTGTGCCTGACGCTCGTTGAACTTTGAGTGAATAATCTTGCCAAGTTGATAAACGACGATCGAGACAAAGGGAAGCGGGATGAGCGCATACAACGTCAGATTCCAATCCCTCAGGAGCATCATGGTCAGGACCATCACGAAGGTCAGAATTGTATCGGATGGATACATGATACCCGGACCGAGGACATTGCGAACCGAGCTGATATCATTCGTAGCATGTGCCATCAGGTCTCCCGTCGGCGTATCTTGGAAATACGAGTACGAGAGTTTCTGGAGATGTGCCAGGAGGTCGTTCCGCAAATCAAATTCGATGTGGCGGGATACGACGATGATTGTTTGGCGCGTGAGGAATGTCAGGATTCCCGCGAGGATTGAAAACCCGACGATGAGGCC
>JBGOVN010000142.1:0-4499 GCA_041478155.1 Bacteroidota bacterium
CGTTAATGTGGAACCCTTTTCGGCGGCGAGAGTCATGACGCCGATTATGCTCTTCCCGTTGATCTCGATGCCCTCTTTCTCAATCGTGAACTCGGATTTGAATTTTGCAGCAAGCTTGACGATGGATGCTGCCGGACGGGTATGAACTCCTGCTCTGTTCTTGATCGTTACTTCCTGTTGGATCATTCGTCGGACAGTGGGCTTCTTCTTAGTAAGTCCGGTTGAGTAACATGTCCGTGAACCACACCAGCATGGCGTGAGCATCCGATGGCGGAATTCTCTCCAAATCTGCCTTTGCTTCCGTAATATCCTCGGCTATTTTCTGCCGTGCTGCGTCGATGGCTCCCGTTTCTTCATAGATGCGTTTGAATTCCTTCACCTGCCGTTTCGAAATGCCGCCATTTGCAAAGAGTTTCAACAGTAATCGTTTGTCGGACCCTTTCGCCCTGCGGAGTGCTTCGAGTAACAGAAAAGTTTTCTTTCCCTCAACGAGGTCGCCTCCGATGGTCTTGCCGAATTTTTTTTCATCCGCAATGACATCGAGCAGGTCGTCCTGGATCTGGAACGCCCTTCCGGCGTGCTCTCCGTAGCTTCGTAATGCTTCCACATGCGCGGCGGTGCCGTTTCCGATCAGCGCACCGACCTCGGTCGCGACAGCGACCATCTTTCCGGTTTTTTTCTGGATCATGAGAAGGTAGTCCGAAACGCCGACATTCGTGCGGTTTTCAAATTCTTTGTCGTACGCCTGTCCTTCACACACTTCCACGACTCCTTCCGTGAACACTTTGCTGATCTCCTGAATCCTCGGCGACTGGGTCCGAAGCAAAGCGCGGTACGCAAGCGCCAGCAGCGCATCTCCGGCGAGGATTGCAGTATTCTCGTCCCATTTCACGTGCACGGTCGCGCGCCCGCGACGGGAAGCTGCGTGGTCCATGATATCGTCATGGACGAGTGTAAAGTTATGCAGAATTTCCAAACCCGCTCCGGCATGAAGGGCCTCTTCCTTCCTTCCTCCAACCGCCTCGCAGGCAAGAAGAACGAGAAGCGGCCGAATCCTCTTCCCCCCTCCTGCCAGGATATACTTTGCAGGACCGTAAATGGATTTGGGCTTATTCTCCTCGACAAATTTCGCGAGATAAGAGTCAACAAGGGCTTTGTATTCGTGATAGAGACGTTCGAAATCCATACTGCGAGGTTGACTGCTCCTTATCCCTTGAGCACGAGCTGTTGTTGCTGGAGTTCCTGGATCGTCCGGGTTCCCGTTAAGAACATAGCTCCCCTCAACTCCATCTCCCAGTGTTCGATCTGTAGCTTCAACTTCTTCGTCCCTCCTGATTCCAGAGCCTTCAACATCGGGCGGGCAGCGCCGGCGAGGTCGGCACCGAATGCGATCGACTTCGCAACATCGAGTCCGCTGTAAAGTCCCACCGAAGCCAGGACTGTCAGCGAAGGAGTCTGCGTTTTGAGGCTGCAGACTTGCCGCAAGGCATCTACCGTCGGTATCCCCCAATCCCAGAATGCCTCCTTCATCGAGCGTTCCGCATCCTGGTCACGCTTGACATTGGTCCGGGCACGTTTCTTCGCTATTCCGTTACTGCGTCTAATAAACTCGACGCCTGCCCAGCTTGTGCCGCCGGCGCCCGCGACGTCTATGATAGTAACGCCGACAGCAATCAATCGTTTTGCCACCTGCATGGAAATACCCGCTCCAATTTCCTTCACGATTACGGGAATGGATAGATTTCGGACGAGCATTTCGATTCCGTTCAAAACGCCTCGAAACTCTGGACTCCCTTCGGGCTGGAGGAATTCCTGCAGCGGATTGAGATGGACTGCAAAGCCGTCCGCGTGAATCAGGTCGGCGAGTCTCTGAATTTTGGAGCTGTCTTTGAGGCGGGCGACTTCGGCCGCACCGATATTGCCGAACACGGGGATATCCTTCGCGACTTCGCGAACGATAGCATACGACCTGTGATGGGTCGCGTCTTCAATGGCCTGACGCTGGCTTCCGACTCCCATCGCAAGGCGCTTCTCTGCACAGACTTCTGCGAGTTTGCCGTTGATCCTGGCCGCGTCGGCATAGCCGCCGGTCATGCTCGAGACGATAATGGGTAACCCAACCTTCTTCCCTAAGAAGGTGGTGGAAGTAGAAACCTCGGAAAAATTAATTTCGGGGAGAGCGTTGTGGAGGAATTCCCAGCGGTCGAAGCCGGTGGTCTTAGAACGAAAGGAGACATCGTCGTGAAGCGTAATCTCGACGTGCTGTTGTTTGCGCGATGATGTCCGTGTCGTTTTCATGGTCCATGATTCGTTGTTGAATAATAAAGAAATGAGGAACGAGAAGCAAGAAAGTGCAATTCGATCGATTGAAAGATGGAGCGAGCGAACGGCGGGATTCAGAAGAGAATTTCGCGTTTGTTTGTAAGGCAATTCTTCGCTATCTTTTTAACTATTTCGCTCTTTCAAAAATAAACAAAATTTTTCATGCGTGCGATTATACCGGTCGCGGGCGTCGGAAGTCGACTACGGCCGCATACCTACACAGTCCCGAAGGTTCTCCTCAACGTCGCCGGAAAGCCGATCATTGGCCACATTCTCGATAAGGTGATCGAGAACGGATTCAACGAAGCGACCATCATCATCGGTTACCTCGGGGACATGATCAAAGAGTACGTCCTCAAGAACTACTCGATCAAGGTCGATTTCATCGAGCAGGAAGAGCGACTCGGCCTTGGCCATGCGATCTACCTTTCTCGGCAGACATTCTCACGCAGCCCAATTCTGATAATCCTCGGCGACACAATATTCGACGTCGATCTGAAAAAGATGATGGACACCGAGTACTCGGCGCTTGGCGTCAAGGGAGTCGATGATCCTCGTCGGTTCGGCGTCGCGGAGACCACCGATGGGTTTATTTCTCGACTCGTCGAAAAGCCGGAGCACCCGAAGGGCAACCTCGCAGTTGTCGGCCTCTATTATATCAAGCAACCTCAAGTCCTCGTCGAATGCCTGAAGGAAATCATTAAAAACAACGCCCGCACGAAAGGCGAATTCCAGCTTACGGACGCCCTCCAAATGATGATCGAGCGAGGCGAGAAGATGAAGACCTTCCCCATCGAGGGATGGTACGACTGCGGAAAACCAGAGACGCTCCTTTCAACCAACCGGCACCTGCTGGATATATTGCCGGCGCCCGATCCTATTCACAACGTCGTCATACAGGCTCCTGTGTTCATCTCGCCGAAGGCGACTGTTAAGACGTCGGTCATCGGGCCGTATGCGACGGTTGCCGAAGGAGCTGTCGTCGAAAACTCGGTTATTCGAAACTCGATTATCAGCGAAGGGGCCCGGGTCACCGACGCGTTCCTTCAGGATTCAATCGTCGGAAGTAACGCGATGGTACGGGGAACGTACAAGCGCATCAATGTCGGCGATTCGTCCGAACTCGAGTTTAACTGATACTCGTTCTTTTGCACGGAGTTCCTCGCCGCTCATTACCGAACCCGGCCTGAACCCGAACCTGAACTACCAACAACCAACCTGGTATTGAATTGACATTGACAATGAAGGAGTTTGCATGAGACACCTTTTCACATCGGAATCCGTTTCTGAAGGACATCCGGACAAGGTCTGCGATCAAATATCGGACGCGATCCTCGACGAAATTCTGAAACAGGACAAGATGTCGCGCGTGGCGTGCGAGAGTTTCGTCACAACGGGATTGGCCCTCGTAGGGGGTGAAATCACCACCAAAGCATACATAGAAGTACAGGACGTCGTACGCAACGTCATCCGGGATATCGGCTATACGAAAACCGGCGTCGGGTTCGATGCCGAATCATGTTCCGTGATTTCTGCCATCCACTCACAATCTCCCGACATCGCGCAAGGCGTCGATACAGGTGGAGCCGGCGATCAAGGTATGATGTTTGGCTATGCGTGCACAGAAACGCCTGAGTTCATGCCGATGCCGATCATGTACGCTCATAAGCTCGTCCGGAGACTCGCCGAGGTGCGAAAGAGACAAAACGGGGTGATGCCCTACCTCCGCCCCGATGCCAAGTCGCAGGTTACGGTTGAGTACGACGGTAAGAAGCCTATCCGCGTCGACACTATTGTCGTATCGACTCAACATGATCCGAGCGGCATTCAAAAGAAGATCAAGGAAGACGTTCTCGAACACATCATTCGAGAGGTTATCCCTTCGGAGATGCTCGACAACGCGACGAAGTATTTCGTCAATCCGACGGGAAAATTCGAGATTGGCGGACCGCACGGCGATAGCGGACTGACGGGACGAAAGATTATTGTGGACACCTACGGCGGACGGTCGCCGCACGGCGGAGGGGCTTTCTCCGGGAAAGATCCGACAAAGGTCGACCGAAGCGCGGCCTACGCTGCGCGCCATATTGCCAAGAACATCGTTGCCGCGGGATTGGCTTCCGAATGTCAGATACAGGTGGCGTACGCCATCGGCGTGGCGGAACCTGTTTCGATCA
>JBGOVN010000141.1:0-4510 GCA_041478155.1 Bacteroidota bacterium
CATTTGTCGTGTTCGAGGGTTACTGAGGGAACTTGCAGTGGAGAGGGAACAGGATGAAATTCCATGATCAGCATTACATGGTCAAAGCATACCGATATCGATTCTGTATCAAGTGCGTTTAGCCGACAAGTTCAGCTTCAGAAAAAAAGAATGACACTTCTATTTTTCCGTTTTCGGGCGAATCCGAGCCGTGAACGATATTCTCGCCCTTGCTGTCCGCAAACACCTTTCGTATGGTTCCTTCTGCCGCATCCTTCGGGTCTGTCGCACCGATGAGCTTGCGAAACTCGGCGACGGCGTTCTCCCGTTCCAAAGCAACCGGAACGCACGGGCCACTCGACATGAAGTCTACCAATCCATCATAGAATGGTCGTCCCTTGTGAACGGCGTAGAACGCCCCGGCTGTCACTTTCGCGAGCCGGATTTGTTTGAACCCGAGGACTTTGAAGCCGGACTTCTGGATTCGCGAGAGGACCTCGCCTTGAAGGCCTTTTCGGACACAATCTGGTTTGAGAATTGCGAGTGTTCGTTCGACGGCCATTTTCGTTTCTTCCCGGGATTCTGGTTCAATGAGTGAAATGATCTTGAGCTGTCAATTCTTTTGTTGATTCCACCATCTCTCCATGACGTCGTTTGCGTCCGTTTTCTTCCCTTGTTGCTTCCATTTGTCGTAGAACTGAACGTCGGAACTGTCGGGAGGAGGGTTCGGCAGGTCGATTTGGACACGGAGCGGCATCGGCATGGAGTCGCCGAGAACCACGGCTTCACCCTGGCGCAACAGCGGAATCACACTCTCGAGGCCGCTAAACGTATCGGGAACGAGGCGGCGTATATATCCCTGGTCCACGGGATTGAGGAGACGAAGAATAACAAAGTTGCTGCACTGGGAAAGAATCGTTTCCGAAATCTCCGACGGTCGTTGACTGACGATCATGCAGCTCACGCCGTACTTGCGCCCCTCTTTAGCGATTCGCTCCACCGTTTTCCGTGCGGCTGAAGAGCCTTCCCCGGTCGTGGAGAGGTAGTTGTGCGCCTCTTCGAAGACGAGGAGAATCGGAAGGTCCCGCCGATTCGGATTCCAGAAGTTAAAATCGAACGCAATGCGAGCGATCAGAGCCACAACAGTCTTGACAATATCAAACGGGATTCCGCTCATGTCCATGATGGTAATCTTCGATTTGCCGTTCAGGCCAAAGATCATCATCATGAGCGCTTTCGCAGACTCGGATTCGAGGCACACCTTAGGCTTGAACATGAATCCGTAGCGAGGGTCGTTCAACTTGCTGTTGAGGCGTACGAGGAGCCGCGTAAACTTACTAAAGTACGGACCTTCCTTTTGGCCCCCTGCACCCGAAGCGGTTTTTTCCGAGTCGAGAAACTGTAATCGCCCCCGGACCTCGTTCATGTCGTAGAACACCGGCGAATCGATGGTGACGACACTGGCCATCTGGGGGTTCTTTGCCTTTTTGGACGCGAGAATCAAATCTTGCAGCATCGAGATATGGATCGAGGCGTTCTCATCCGAGGGCTCGACGAACATCTCCTGTAACTCTTCGAAGTTCATCAGCCAATACGGAAGTTCGAGCGCCGCCAGGTCAAAGTGCTGGCTCCCTTCCGGGAACGCCTTTTTGTACTCGTTATGGATATCGATCAACACGACGTTTGTATCCGGTAGGATTGCCACCTTTTGGAGAATCGACGAAACCGTGCATGATTTTCCCGCACCGCTCGAACCGAGGACGGCGAGATGCTTCCCGAAAAACCGGTTGGGGTCCAAGTACGCCCGTTCGTTTTCAAACAAGGAAAGGAGGCCGATTGAAAAATTGAATTTCTGGAACACGGAGAATGCCACCTTCAAATCCTTATCCTCGAGCAGAAACACCACCGTATCGGCCGTCGGTAGCACCGAGACGCCCGTCTCGTACTTCCCGTTCTTCATCGTTCCGATCATCGTTACCGCCATCAGGTAGGCCGAGATGGTCTTGCCCCCTTCGGTGACGTCGGACTTTTTGAATTCCGAAACTATGCCGATGACGAACATCTTTCCCACCGGGATGAGCACGTACGTTCCAATCTGGCCGATGAAGTAGACCCTATCGCCGATCTTCTTTGAAAGTGTCGTGATTTGAGGGTCGATGAGCACAACCAGGTTCGAATTCGAAACCTCGCGGACGACGCCTATTCTTTTCTCTTCCCACATGTTCGCAGCATTCCTTTACAGTGTTGGACGGATCATGACCGCCTCTTTGGTTTCGTGCGGATAGAATTCTTCAATCTCTCTCTTCCCTTTCGTCTGACCGGTCTTACTCGCGACCGAGTTTTCACATTCTTCCTTTTTGGCGCGGAGGAGATTGTAGCTGAATGTCGTACGGATTTGATGGCACGCTCCATTGTTTCACCGAGCAACGCCGGACTCTCTGCGACGATGATTCCGGCATCACGCATCGCATTCATTTTCTCCTCTGCGGTTCCTTTGCCGCCCGAGATGATCGCGCCTGCATGGCCCATCCTGCGGCCCGGTGGAGCGGTCCGGCCTGCGATAAAGCCGACAACCGGTTTTTTCACATGCCTTTCGATGTAGCGCGCCGCCTCTTCTTCTGCACTACCTCCTATCTCACCGATCATAATGATCGCATCGGTGTCGTCATCCTCGTTGAAGAGTTTTATCGCATCGATGAATTGCGTCCCGATGATCGGATCCCCTCCTATACCTACACACGTCGACTGGCCGATTCCGCGTTCTGTTAATTGCCAGACCGCTTCGTACGTCAGTGTTCCGCTGCGCGAAATCAGTCCGACACGGCCGGCTTTGTGGATGAATCCGGGCATGATGCCGATCTTACATTCGCCGGGCGTAATGATCCCCGGGCAGTTTGGCCCAATCATGCGGACTCCCCTTGCCTTAAGATATGCATAGACGTTGATCATGTCGGCCGCAGGAATTCCCTCCGTGATGGTGACGACAAGTTTGACGCCTGAATCGGCCGCCTCCATGATCGCATCGGCCGCAAACGCAGCAGGGACAAAAATGACGGACGCGTTTGCTCCTTCCTTCTCCACCGCATCTCTTACTGTATTGAATACCGGGACAGGACGGTCAAGCTGGTCCTTTTCGTTTCCATTATAAAGCGTACCTCCCTTTCCCGGCGTGACACCTGCAACAACCTTCGTTCCATACTCAATCATCTGCTTTGTATGGAACGTGCCTTCCCCTCCGGTGATTCCTTGCACAACGAGACGCGTGGTTCTATCGACCAAGATACTCATAGATGAAGTTTAAGGTTCCAAGTTTAAGGTTTAAAGTTGAAAGTTGCAGGTTGAATGTTGTAAGTTCTGAGATCTGAGTTTTTAGTTTTGAGTTTTGACTCTTGAGTTTTGAGTTCTAGCGTTAATAATTGGTTAGGTCGCTGTTTCGAGAAAATCGGCGACTCGAAGAATCGTCTCTTCGTCAAATTGTTTTCCGAGAATCTGCACTCCCATGGGCAACCCTTGGCGGTCATCACCGCAGGGAATGCTGATACCGGGTATACCAGCGAGGTTTGCCGAGGTCGTATAAATATCCGACAGGTACATCTGCAACGGGTCGTCGACTTTGGCCCCTGCTTTGAACGCCGTACTCGGCGCCGTCGGAGTAATCAACACGTCGACTTTCTTGAAAGCTTCAACGAAATCATTTTGTATCAACCTGCGAACCTTCTGCCCCTTCCGGTAATAGGCGTCGTAGTAACCCGACGATAGAACATACGTCCCGAGCATGATGCGGCGTTTCACCTCCGCGCCGAATCCTTCGCTGCGCGACTGCACATACACCTCGGCAAGAGTGCTCGCATCGTTCGAGCGATAGCCGTACCGCGCTCCGTCATACCGGGCCAGGTTTGAAGACGCCTCTGCCGTCGCGAGCACATAGTACGTTGAAATCGTGTACTCCGTGTGCGGGAGAGAGACTTCTTCGACGGTCGCTCCGTTCTTTCTCAAAATATCGACCTTCAACTCGACCGCTTTTCGGATTTCAGTATCGAGCGACGAGTCGAAATACTCTTTCGGCAACCCAACACGCAGTCCCTTGACCTGTTTCGTCATCGTCGACATGTAGCTCGGTACGGGAAGTACGGCGGACGTCGCATCGTTTTCGTCGTGGCCTGCTATAACCGACAGCACGCGAGCGACGTCCCGTGTTGACAGACCGAACGGCCCTACGGTATCGAAGGAGGAAGCAAACGCGACGAGGCCGAATCGCGAAACGCGTCCGTACGTCGGCTTCAGACCCACGACGCCCGTAAACGATGCCGGCTGGCGAATCGATCCGCCGGTGTCGGAACCGAGTGCCGTCGTTGACATTCCCGCTTTCACCGCGACCGCCGACCCTCCGCTCGAGCCGCCGGGAACACGCGATTCATCCTGCGGTAATTTTACGCGGCCGAACGCCGAGTTTTCCGTCGACGAGCCCATCGCAAACTCATCCATGTTGCACTTTCCGATGATCACGGCATCGGCTGCACGCAGTCGCGAG
>JBGOVN010000101.1:0-5307 GCA_041478155.1 Bacteroidota bacterium
ATGCCGCTGAGTTCGAATTTGAACGGGGAAAATACTATGTCCGTAAGGACGACCTTCCGAAAGCCAAGCAGCGGTTCGCGCTGGTGACGAGTCAATACCCGACGGTCGCAATCGTCCCCGAGGCTCTCTACTGGACTGCGCGGACGTTCGAGCTCGACCAAAAACCGCAGGAGGCTGTCCGGGTCTACGATTCGCTCATCCGGACGTTCCCGAACGACCCGATCGTCCCGCGGGCGCAGGTGAGTTTAGGAAACGTCTATTATAACCTCGAGCAGTGGGATGCGGCGGCAAAGTTGTATAAGGCGATCTTGAGCGATGAGCAGCGGTCTCCCGAACTCGTGCAATTTGCGATGAACAACCTTATACTTACCTATAAAGAACTCGCTCTCTACGACGGCGCGCTCGAGTTGACAAGAAAATATATCGACCGTTTTCCCGATGACCCCGATCTGATCGACAAACGCATCGATATCGGCGTGCTCTACCGGAAGCTCGGCTATAACGACCAATCGATCGTCCATCTTCAGAGTCTCCTGGAAAATGGGAATGCAGACATCGAAGCCGAGCTTCGTTATTGTATCGGCGAAGCATATTTCTACAAGGGAGACTACCAGCAGGGAATATTGGAATTTTTGAAGGTTCCATACCTCGTGACGAAACGTGGGAAAATGGACTGGACCTCGACTGCGTACTACATGGCGGGACAGTCGTATGAAAAGATGACGAAGTACGACCAGGCGATAACGATGTACAAGCAAATCATCGACCGTAAAGACACCGACGCCCAATTTAAGACTGCGGCCCAAAAAGAAATCGACCGGGTAAGGACACTGGTGGAGAAGAAGAACTGAGGAAGGAAAGTGATAAGTGAGAAGTGAAGAGTGGACAGTGAATCGTAAACCGTGAATAGTGAAAAGTGAGAAGTGAAAGGTGAAAAGTGAAAAACAGCAGTTAGCAATTAGCTATTAGCGATTAGGAGTTAAGTCCGATTAATTTCACATTCCATGAAATTGTGGAAAAGCTTACAACTTTGAACCTCAAACCTCAAACCTTAAACCTTAAACTCATCTCTCGTTTTCCATGGGCTTTATTTTCGAATCTGAAATAGAAGCAATCATCCACACCGTTCGCTCCCATACGATCGGGGAGGATGAGAGCATTACGCTTCGGCGAATTCTGATGTCGGATATTCATCCGGCGATCAAGGCATATTTCAAGGCGGAAGTCGAGAAGACTCTCAGCCAGGAGCGGACGCTCGAGTTGAGGTCGAAAAAATTTCCGTACTCCCATCCCGAAATCATGAGTCTCCAGCAACAGACCGACCTGCTGTTGATGCACCATTATCAGTTCAACCAGCATGAATTCGATTCGTTGCTCGACGAGTCGGTTCACTTCCAATTCAACTATTTATGCCGCCCGCAATGGACGCTGATGAACTTCGTTTTCGGCGGCCAACGCAAGGTTTCCACGAACGAGATTGAAAAGAAACTCGCCTACTGCGTCGACTATACGTACTTCGGAATACTCATCAGGCGTTACCTTATCGACCGCGGCCTGACGGAGATGACGTACGAGGAATTCAGGTCGATTCTGCAGAAAATCGACCTCGAAGTCGTTGCGCGCCATTCGAGCGCCGAGCTCGCGAGAATGATGAGAGCGATGTTCACGTTCGTGGACGCCGGAAGGCTCACGCCGCACGACCGGTTCGACCAGCCGACGATCCCGGTCAACGCAGCGGTCGTTTTCTTCGAGGATAAGGAGTTGACCGATTTGAAAGAACGCCTCGAACTGGAACGGGACACCAACAAGCTGACGCACATAACGCTCAACGAACTCGCCAATATCATCGAGCGGGTCAGGTCGGGAGATGAACACGCAATGGCTCCGGGAATGTATCACACACCTGGGCTCGTTTCTGAGGTGGAGCCAACGGATGGAAATGGAGAAAGATCCTCTCCTCCCCCGGAGTTGGTTCCTGCTGCCGAGGATCAGGGTGCGGAGAAATCGGATGGACATGAAAAACCTCCCGTTGAATCCGAAAACACAGCCTCGACGACTGCGGCGCGCAAGGTTGCCTTTGTGGATCTTCGTACACTGCTCTCGAACCCCGACCGGAAGTTATTCTTGAAGAAGATATTCAGCAAGGATGAAGTTAAGTTGGAAGAAGCAATCGATCAGATTAATGAGTTCCCGACATGGACAGAGGCGACGCATTACCTCGACTCGCTCTTCGTGGCGCAGGGAGTGGATCCGTTTTCGCCGGTGGCAGTCCAGTTCACGGAACGAGTCTACGCGCGGTTCCACCCGCAAGTCCCATTGTAATTTTCCGACCAAACTTTTCTTAAGACCCCCGAATGCATTTTATTGATGAAGCAAAGATCTACGTCAAAGCCGGCGACGGCGGCAACGGCGTTGTAAGTTTCCGGCGTGAAAAGTTCATCCCGAAAGGGGGACCGGACGGAGGGAACGGAGGCCGCGGCGGAAGCGTGATCGTTCGTGCCGACCGCCAGTTGAACACCCTGCTTGACTTCAAGTACAGGCAAAAGTACATCGCGGAGAGGGGAGAAAACGGGAGGGGAAAAAATCAAGAAGGTAAATCGGGAATGGATACAACTCTGCGGGTCCCGTGCGGTACGGTCATCCGTGATGCGAAGACGAAGCGGTCGATCACCGACCTGGTGGCGCATGACGACGAGATTATTCTTGCGCAGGGAGGACGGGGAGGCAAGGGGAATTCGGAATTTGCAACATCGACGAATCAGGCTCCTCGTAAGGCCCAACCCGGCACTCTGGGAGAAGAGTTGGAAGTTGTTCTCGAGCTCAAGCTTCTTGCTGACGTCGGCCTTGTTGGATTTCCGAATGCGGGGAAGTCGACACTGATTTCAGTCATATCCGCGGCAAGGCCAAAGATCGCCGACTATCCGTTTACAACACTGACGCCGAATCTGGGCATCGTCAGGTACGCAGAGGAAAAGAGCTTCGCAGTAGCAGACATTCCCGGTCTTATTGAAGGAGCCCACGAAGGGAAGGGGCTTGGCATCCAATTCATACGTCATATCGAAAGAACCCGCGTCCTCGTTTTCCTTATCGAGGCAACGAGCGAGGATCCCCGTCGCGAGTACAATGTCCTGCTCAACGAATTGAAGCAGTACAATCCGAAAGTTGCCAGGAAGAAAAAACTTGTAGCGCTGACGAAAATGGACATTGTCGATGAGACGATGGCGAAGAAGCTGAAGAAGATTACATTCGGCCGTGGTGTGAAGGCGATTATGATTTCATCGGCAACGCGGTTTGGAATTACGGAATTGTTGGACGAGATTTGGAAACTGCTGGAGGAAAATAAGGAGATAGGAAGTAGGTGATAGGAGATAGGTGGAAGGAGCTAGAGGGCAGTAAGCAGTAGGCGGTATGCGGAGAGAAGGAGCTAAAAGCCAATGGCTAATAGCCAACAACTAACCCCCTCGGGGTTTCGTCACAACTAGCCGTACCCGCCCCCGCCAGAACGCAAGGCGGGCTGGCGAACGACCGATCCAAGCCTGCAATGTTTTCGGTCGGGCGGGGGATTCATCCTACGGATTTCGAGGAGGTAGCAGCAACTCCAAGTTTTGCCGAAGGCATCCCTTCGGGACAAGTTGGAGGTCAGATGAAAGAATCCGCACCTAAAACTTCAAGCCTGAAACCTCAAACCAATTCCGGACTAAAAAAATGAACGCCTGGTTTTTTGTGAAACAGGCGTTTTTTTATTCCGTAGGATCCTCGTTTACCGAACTGGCTTTGGCAATCCCCCTGCTCGTTCGCCATCTTTCGCCGGAGGCCACGGCCGGGGTTGTCCCGTTTTTTCGTCGACGGGCATGACGCGTCTCTCACGGGGAATGAATTGCGCCTCTTCCGAGGCGAGATAGACGAGAGAGGCTGTTAGGATTACGTTGTTCCTCAAGTCTTCCCACACAAGCTTGTCGTACGTATCCCGGTTTGTGTGCCAGGTGTAAATTCCGTAATCCCAGGAGTTTGAGCCCAAGCCGAACCCGGGCGCGCCGGCTGCAACGAACGGAGCGTTGTCGGTTCCGCCTCCGGGAGGCATCCCTGGAAAGCTTAGTTTGATTTCATCCGTTATTTCCCTTGGGATGCGGGCAATCCAGCGGGAGATAAATTCGCCGGTGCTCAGAAATCCTGATCCCGAAATTCCTACCACCCTTCCCGTTCCGGCATCCTGATTGAATAGCGCCTGCAGATGGTCGACGATTTCCGGATGGTCGTGAACGAACGCCCGTGAACCGTTTAATCCTTCTTCTTCACTTCCCCAATGACCGACTAAGATCGTCCTTTTCGGATTCGGATAGAACTTCTTCAACAACCTCATCGCTTCCATCATCGTTATTGTTCCTGTTCCGTTGTCGGTTGCACCCGAGGAAGCATCCCACGAATCGAAGTGGGCAGAGAGCATGACGAATTCGTTCGGTTTTTCCTTCCCTGTTATCGATGCGATCGTATTGAACGTCGGGACTTCACCAAGGAATTTCGACTCTGCCACGATACGAACGACCGGTTTATCTCCGCGCTCGACGAGTCGATAGAGGAGGTTGTAGTCTTCGAGGCTGATGTCGACGACCGGAATCGTGTTGTTCTTCGTCCCAAATATCTTATCCACTCCCCAGCCGTTTGACCAGAGGCAGGTAATAACACCCGCGGCGCCGGATTGTTCGAGGACCTCTGCAAGAGTGTCGCGACGGAATCCAGAATTCTTGATTCGCAGACTCCAGTTGTCCAAGAGTCGTGCCTTTCGTGCCTTCAGACTGTCGAATGAATCCTTTGTACCGAATTCTTCCCAGTTCTTATCAGGCCGCCCGGTGAGCTGAGGTTGCGAGACCATCACGAACTTTCCTTTTGCGGAAGGAAGCCATTTCAGGAATGCGATTGAATCAGGCATCTCGGGAAGGATGACCAGGCTTGCAGTCGTTCCTCCCTTTTTCGACGGAGGGCTCCACGCGAGCATCGTCCCTTCGAGGGTTCGCTGTCGCGGCTCAAGCAGGTCAATATGAGTTGCGCCGCGCTCCCATCCCTTCCATTTTCCCCACTCCTCATTTTTTGCTTCGATTCCCAGGCCGGAGTACGTCTTGACGGCCCAATCGTGCGCACGCTTCATCTGCGGCGTCCCGACGAGGCGCGGTCCGATGACGTCGAACAGTTGGTGAGCGAACGTTTGAAGGCGGGATGAATCCATCTCTTCCTTCCAGAAATTCTTTAGTACCGGGTCGTCGGTGGGAAATGTTTGCGCGCTAGCGGCGAACAAAGGGATGATGAAGAGAA
>JBGOVN010000209.1:0-3646 GCA_041478155.1 Bacteroidota bacterium
CAGGTCGGCGAGACGATTGCCGGACGGCCGGGCGGCGCCGTCTCCCTCGCGGTCGGGTTCGCCCAGATCTTCTCGGGACTTCCCGGCATGCGCGGACTCATGTCGTATTGGTATCACTTTGCAATAATGTTCGAGGCGCTGTTCATCCTCACGACGATCGACACAGGAACGAGGGTCGCTCGATTCCTTCTCCAGGAGTTCGGCGGCTGGGTTTGGAAACCTCTCGAAAGGACCGATTGGATTCCGGGTACAATTGTTTCGACCGGCCTTGTTGTTTTTGCCTGGGCTTATTTCATCTGGAACGGAAGTATCGGCACTATCTGGCCGATGTTCGGTACGGCAAACCAACTGCTCGCAGGAGTCGCACTCGCTGTCGCAAGTTCAGCAATGATCAACGCAGGCAAGGTTCGCTATGTCTGGGTCACACTCGTTCCGATGGCGTTCGTCTCGGTCACAACTCTTGTCGCATCCTGGCTTAACATCACGGATAATTTCCTCCCGCTGGTGTCCGACCCGAGCACCGAGGTGCAGGGCACGATCAACATCGGTCTCACAGTTGTGATGATGGTTTCCACCCTCATCATTCTCATCGAAGCGTTTCGTCGTTGGTTCAGAGTGTTGGTCAAGAAGGAATTCTCCGTCGCGGGCCAGACCGTCTCCTCGAGTGGGGAACATTTTTTACCTCCGGCCTACGGTTGTTGCTGAGGCTCCGACGATGCAAGAGTCATTGTTTCCGGCCGAGGTATACTACGATATCGAAACGCAGCGGTCGGCCGAAGAGGTCGGCGGGTGGAATAATATCCACCTCATGCGCGTCTCAGTGGCTGTTTCGTGGTCTGACCGCGATGGTTTCAAGCGGTGGGAAGAAAACTCCGCCGCCGCGCTCATCAGCTATCTTACCCAATTCGAGAGAGTAGTCAGTTTCAACGGAGACGGTTTCGATTCCAAGGTGCTAAGCTTCTACGGAAATGTACTCCCCCTGGCAATGCGATCGTTCGACGTTCTCACCGATCTCACCAAAAAACTCGGACATCGGGTCAAACTTGATTCTCTGGCTCTTGCGACCCTCGGGGTAGGAAAAACTGCAGACGGACTACTCGCCCTTCGATGGTGGAAGGAGGGAAAAATCGAGCAGATCGCCACGTACTGCCAGCAGGATGTGCAGGTTCTTGTCGACCTCGTCGCATTCGGACGTAAAAACGGCCTTGTGCGATATGCCGACCGTAGTGGTATTGATCGAACCGTATCCGTCTCGTGGTAAACCCCACTTCCCAGATATTCTCTAATCCTCCTCGAATAAACCCCGTTCCATTGTAGAAACTTCAATTCTTGTCTCTATAAAACCCTCTTTTTTGACTAAAATTAACGTTTTCGGCACGGCATCTCCATTGTGCGATACACCTTCAGAACGCTAGGCAAAACGCCCACACTCTGAAGAATGAGGAGTAACGCCGATGGAAGCTCAAGCCGCGAGAAATGTTTTCCCCCTTCTGCCCTCACTGGCAAGAATTCCAGCCGTAAGCAGAATACCGGCATCACAAAAGCTCGGAGAGCTCGACACCCTCTTCCAATCGATTTGGGAAGGTACGATCCTCGGGAAAAGACTGACAGATGAGCAGGGGATCATCGTATTGGTGAATAGCGCTTACTGCAAAATCGTCGGCATGACTTCCGAGGAGCTTATCGGAAGGCCTTTTACTGTTGTCTACAACGGGAATCAGGATAACGCCCACTCTCTCGAGGCTTATCGTCGACGTTTTCGAAGCGGCGAGATTGAATCGTTCATCGAACGTGAGATGAGTATGAGGGATGGGGGTAAGATCAACCTGGAGGCGACGAGTTCCTTTGTACAGAATGAGGAAGGAAAGAGGGTTCTCCTTACTGTTCTACGGGACGTAACGGAACAGAAACGAGCCCGACGAGCTCTTGAAGAAAGCGAAGCGAAGTACCGGTCGTTGTTTGCGAATTCCATTCAACCAATGTTCCAAAGCAGTGTCGATGGAAAAATGATCTCTGTCAACAACGCGTTTCTGAAACTCTTGGGTTACAGTTCCATGGAGGAGCTCGAACAAATCGATATTGCGCGCGACCTCTATGCCAACGCTGATGACAGGAAAGATGTTCAAACAATGATGCACAGCAAGGGCTATGTAAGGAATGCGGAAATCCGTCTGAAAAGAAAAAACGGCAACATTATCACAGTTCTGGAACACGCCAGAACGCTGAGAGACGAGGACGGCAACGATGTCGGCTACGAAGGAATCCTGGAGGATACATCGGCGCGCAAAGCGATGGAGAAAAAAATTCAGGAGTACGTCGCGGCTCTGGAAGAATCGGGGAAAGAACTTGCGGACCTTAACGCGCAAAAGGATAAGCTGTTCGCCGTCCTCTCCCATGACTTGCGTTCGCCCTTCGCCAGCATCCTTGGTTTTTGTGAAATTCTTATTACAGAAAACGAAACGCTCAGTCAGGAGGATCGCTTGCAGTTCACGGGATTCGTCAGAGATTCGGCAAAAGACCAGCTTGCGCTCGTAACACGGTTGCTCGATTGGTCGAGGCTGGAGTCCGGAAGAATTCGCATGGATATGAAGGTCCTGGATATTTCGGACGTCGTTCGGAAATCCGTCTCGGCGCTGCTCGGACTTGCGAAACAGAAAAAAGTTAGTCTTGTTTCCACGCTCCCCGCCGATATCAAAGCACAAGGAGACGAAGATCTCATGCAGGAAGTGTTCACCAATTTGATCGCCAACTCGCTCAAGTTCACTCCAGAGGGGGGAGTTGTAAAAATCGAAGGGGGAGAGCGCGTGAACAACCAATGGACAGTTCGTGTCTGCGACACTGGAATCGGGATTCCCGAAAATGATCTACAAAAGCTGTTCAAGGTGGAAGAAAAATACACGCGGAAAGGACTACGGGGCGAGAAGGGGACCGGGCTCGGGTTGCCGGTTTGCGCGGAGATCATGCAGAAACACGGCGCGACCATGAGTGTAGCGAGCGAAGTCGGCAAAGGGTCGACGTTTACCCTCACCTTCCCCGATGCCGCACCGCAGGGAGGGGAAAACATCCTGATCGCCGATGATGAAGAGGGGGTCCGGATTCTTCACGCACGATATATCAAGCGCCTGCGCCCTCAGGCCAACGTTCTCTTCGCGAGTACCGGCCAAGAAGTCGTCGAGCTCACAAAACACTCGCACATCAGCCTCATTATATCCGACTTTGACATGCCGAAAATGAACGGACTGGAACTCGTTACCACATTGAAGAATGACGCGACCACAAAAGACATTCCTGTCGTCATCGTGACGGGCAGGGATTCCGAAGCTAGTCATCAGTCATTCCTGGACGCCGGGGTGCTCGAGGTGTTGACGAAACCGGTGGTACCGGACCAACTATCAGAGGTCTTGAACCGGGTCAAAGGATCCCCAAGCCTCGTCCAAGCGTAGGGAGCTCCCCCTCTCCCTGACAGCGGCAGCTCCCGCACGGTCCTGTAGCCGGCGGTTGCTGCCCGCTGTTTTTTTATATCCCCTTAGACACATTGGCAACAAAGTGGCGACAGAATTGCGACAGAGTTGCGACAGAGTGGAACGAATCAGGAGAGATGAATTCCGGGCAGGAGAAGTGCGTACAGTCCCCACATCGCAAGACC
>JBGOVN010000207.1:0-3671 GCA_041478155.1 Bacteroidota bacterium
CTGGTTTTCCTCCATCTCCTGCTGGACCGCATTTCGTTTCAGAATTCGCACCGCAGTCTTTGCGATTTCCCTCGGGTCCGGTTCATCAATTTCCTTTTCCATCTCGCCCCAACCCTTACTCAACTCATACTTGCTGAGAAGGATGTCGGTAATGATCCCTTTTTCGTCTTCGGCCGTTATCTGATTGAGGAGCGTCTGGCTGTCCACTTTACCGTGTTCGTCGATCCACTGCAAAACGGTCCGCGCGATTCTATCCACTCTTCTGTCGCTGAACTGCTCCGGTGTGACATTCGAGAAAATGAATCGTATAATTTCTTCATTCCCTTCGAATAAGAGCTTGATGATGTCGCGTTCTGCCGGAGGAAGAGCCGCCGGCGTTCGCGCTGCGGGCGCATTGACCTCCTCGCGAGTCGAACCTTCGGATGTTTCCCGCATTCGCTGATTGTGACTGAGCTTGCGCTCTTGCGCAACCCAACGCTCAAGTTCCCGATAGAGGATGCTCTCATATACATCGTATTTTTGCGAGACTTCCTTGATGTAGAAATTGCGTTTCAACTCGTCCTTCATTCTCGCGATGGATTGTACAATGGAGCGAACTGCCTGTGTCTTCCCCTCAGGGGTCGCAAATGCTCCCGACCGTTGGAATTGCTGCGCCTTGAAGTCGATAAACGAGGACGACTTCTCCAGGATCGACCTGAACTCTTTTCCTCCGTTCTTTTGGACAAACGAATCCGGGTCATCTCCTTGCGGAAGTTGGACAACCTCCACGTCGAAATCGTGTTCAAGAGCGAGGTCGACGCCGCGTAACGACGCTGCTGAACCGGCGTTGTCTGCATCGTAGACGAGCTTAATCTTCTTCGAGTACCTGCCCAGGAGATCGAGTTGTTTCTCCGTCAAGGCTGTTCCGCTGGAAGCGACAACATTCTGAACACCAGCCTGATAAACGGAAACCAGGTCCGCATAGCCTTCAACCATCAGCGCCGTATCTTCCTGGCGGATCGCGTCCTTCGAGTGGAAGAGACCGAAGAGGACCCTGCTTTTGTCGTAGATCGGTGTTTCAGGCGAATTGATGTACTTTCCCTGGATTGGGTCGTCGTTCCGCAGTTTTCGGGCTCCGAACCCTATCACGCGGCCGGAGGTGGAAAAAATTGGAAACATTCCTCTCCCGCGAAAATAGTCGTATTGTCCTCCTCCTTCTTTTGACCGAATCAGGCCGGCCCTGAGCAGAATCTCCGGCTTGAAGCCCTCCGATGTTGCACGCTGGAGCAGAGCATCCCACGAATTCATCGAATAACCGAGACCGAACAGACGGATCGTATCATCGGAAAAACCTCGCTTGTGGAAGTATTCCAACGTGGCACGCCCCTCCTCTGTCGCCGTCAGGTTCTTGTGAAAGAGGTCCGCTGCGAACCTGCAGGCGTTGTAAAGGTTTTCCGATTCTGTTTGTTGCTCAACGCTTTCAGAAGACTCGTCGGGAATGACGATTCCCACGCGCCCGGCGAGCGATCGCACCGCTTCGACGAAAGAGACTTTCTGGTGCTCCATGACGAACGTTATGACGTTTCCCCCCTTGTGACAGCCGAAACAATGGTACATCTGCTTTTCTGCACTGACCGTGAAGGATGGGGTTTTTTCGGTGTGGAACGGACAGAGGCCGAGAAAATTCTTTCCACGCTTCTTAAGTTTGACATGCGCGGAAATGACCTCCACGATGTCGCTGGCGGCCCGTACGTCGTCGATTGTTTGTTGTGCGATGCGCATGAGGGGAGGAAATGTAGAAAAATATGGAGGGACAATCAACCTTGAGGAAAAAGCAAAACCCTCAAAGAACGTTACTCCTTTGAGGGTTTGAGAACCGGGGTTTGTCTTACTTGATATAAGTCACTGCCTCTTCAACCGCCCCGAAAAATTCAGTCGCAGAATTATCGAAGACATTGATACTGCGACGTGTGAACTTCTTCGGATCCTCTTTGGATGGCTGGCTTGCGGTGATCGAGAGGTATTTGGCGCTGTTCTTCGCCTCTTTGACGTCGAGGAAATACGTCGTCCTCCCTGCCCTGATGATCTTGTTGTACGGCGACTCGAGACTCGTCCCTTCTTTCAGCGCGCCCACAAAGTCGTCAACCGCGTTTGAAAACAGGTTGATGCTTCTCTTGGAGAATTTTTGCGGATCCTCCTGCGACGGATGGCTCGACGTAATCGTCAGGTACTTCGCTTTGTTCTTTGCCTCTTTGACGTCGAGAAAATACGTCGTCTTCCCCGATTTGACTGTTCTGCTGAATATTGCATCCATGGTTCACCCCTCCTTTATGATATGTGTGAATGGTGTTGTGATGCGGTAAGACCCCCCCCGCGTTCAAGTAATAGTTCTACAACGAATAAACAAAGAGATACTCGACAGTGGTACACCGAGGGAATGACGCAAAACTGCTGATGAACGAAAGGGGGAAAAATCGACGGGAGATAAAGATAAATCAGAGGGGAAGGATACTGCGTGGTCAATAGTAATACTTTTCGGATATCTTGTCAAGAGCTGAACAACAAAAAGCCCCTCACGCGATTACGTGAGGGGCCTTGAGGTCACTACAGCCGCCTAACAGGCCAGCTTAGTACATGTCGCCGCCCATACCGCCGTGCGGCATCGAAGGAGAAGCCTTTTCTTTTTCAGGCTTCTCAACGATTGTCGCTTCGGTGGTAAGGAGCAAGCTCGCGACACTTGCAGCATTTTCGAGAGCAATACGGGCCACCTTGGTCGGGTCGATAACTCCCGCCTTGATTAGGTTCTCGTACTTCTCGGTCTGGGCATTAAAGCCGAAGTCATCTTTGCCCGCCTTGACCTCGTTGACAACAACAGAGCCTTCAAGGCCTGCATTGGCAACGATCTGCCGGATTGGCTCTTCGAGCGCCCGGCGGATGATCTCGACGCCGGTTTTTTGGTCGCCGTTTTCGACTTTGACTTCATCGAGTTTCTTGACACAGCGAAGATATGCGACTCCGCCGCCTGGAACGATTCCTTCCTCAACCGCGGCTCGCGTTGCATGAAGGGCATCCTCTACACGGGCCTTCTTCTCCTTCATCTCAACCTCGGTCGATGCACCGATCTTAATGACCGCAACACCACCCGAAAGCTTCGCAAGTCGTTCCTGCAGTTTCTCTTTGTCGTAGTCCGATGTCGTCTTATCAATTTGTTGCTTTATTTCGTTGATGCGCTTCTTGATGTCGTCCTTCTTGCCCGCGCCTTCAACGATGGTCGTGTTGTCTTTGTCGATCGTGATACGCTTCGCCGTGCCGAGAGAGGAGAGCTGAGTATTCTCCAACTTGAATCCCTTCTCTTCGGAGATCACGGTTCCGCCTGTCAGGATGGCGATATCTTCGAGCATCGCCTTCCGCCTGTCGCCAAAGCCGGGAGCTTTCACAGAACACACACGCAGTGTTCCACGCAGCTTGTTGACCACCAGGGTTGCGAGCGCTTCACCATCGACCTCTTCGGCGATGACGAGAGTCGAACGGCTCGATTGTGCAACCTTCTCGAGGATCGGAAGAAGGTCTTTCATCGCGCTGATCTTCTTGTCATGGATGAGGATGTACGGATCCTCGAGCACGGTCTCCATCGAGTCCGCGTCCGTCACAAAATAGGGCGAAAGATAGCCACGGTCGAACTGCATTCCTTC
>JBGOVN010000299.1:0-2785 GCA_041478155.1 Bacteroidota bacterium
ACGCAGCGCATCTGATCCCGTGCCACAATATTACTCAAGAGATTCAGTCCATCCTGGAAAATAAAGGGTCGGGCGTTCGGATTGCAGTACTGCCGCGGGGTCCCCTCACGATTCCCTACCTGGCTCACGAACAACTCGCGTGAAGAAGGAATCGTTTCGTTTTGTCGATTACGCATGGGACGAAGCTGTTGCAGCCAGGCTTGACCCTGTTGCCAAACTTGTCTATCGTTCCAATCTGCTTGGATCCGATCAACGCATCACCAACTCGGGCGGCGGCAACACATCTTCAAAAATTATTGAATTCGACCCCTTAACGAAACAACCGGTCGAAGTTCTCTGGGTGAAGGGTTCCGGGGGTGATTTGCGCACTGCAAAGAAAGATAACTTTTCCTCCCTCTACCAGAATAAGCTTCATTCGCTTCAGGCAAAGTATCTCGTGTCGAAGCTCCGTGGTCCGAAAACGGAGACAGAGGATTCGATGGTCGGGCTGTACGACCATTGTTCATTTAATCTTAATCTCCGCGCACCGTCGATTGACACTCCTCTTCATTCCTTCGTCCCGTATAAGCACGTCGACCACATGCATCCGAACGCCGTGATCGCGGTTGCAGCGTCGAAACATGCCAGGGAGATCACGAAGAAAATTTACGGCGATGACGTTCGGTGGATTCCATGGCAGAGGCCCGGGTTCGACCTCGGATTGACGCTGCAGGAACTGTGCAGGAAATACCCCAGGATGAAGGGAGTAGTCCTCGGTCAACACGGCTTGATCAATTGGGCAGACGATGATAAGGAATGTTACGATTGCACGTTGACACTGATAGAACGTGCGGCAGAGTACATCATGGAGCACGACAAAGGGGTGAAGACGTTCGGGGGTCAACGATATCGCTCGCCGAAGCCTGCAGAGCGGCGCGCCATCCTCGTCCGGATTCTCCCGTGGATCCGGGGCCAGGTGAGTCAGAAGCGCCGCTCCATTGGAACAGTGCAACATGACGACACGATACTTCGGTTCGTGAACAGTTCGAATGCGAAGAGCTTGGCAGCACTCGGTACTTCCTGTCCCGACCATTTTCTCCGTACGAAGATTCAACCCCTCTTCGTCGACTGGGATGCGCAGCGGGACTCTCTCCATGATTTGAAAAAGAAGTTGAGTACGGGGTTGACCAAGTACCGGAGCGACTACACAGCATACTACAATCGGCGCAAGCGTCGTAACTCACCGGCGATGCGCGACGCGAATCCCACCGTCATTCTTATTCCCGGACTCGGCATGGTTGCGTGGGGAAAAGATAAGAGCGAATCGCGGGTTACGGCGGAGTTTTATAACTGTGCCGTAGAGGTGATGCGAGGGGCGGAGGCAATCGACAAGTATGTTGCCCTCCCGCAGCAAGAGGCCTTCGACATTGAATACTGGCTCCTCGAGGAGGCGAAGTTGCGTCGTATGCCGGCGGAAAAAGAACTGGCACGCAGAATATTCTGCGTCATCGGAGCCGGCAGCGGCATCGGAAAACAAGTCGTGCAGCGGCTCTCCGAAGAAGGAGCCCACCTCGTCTGCGTTGACATCAATGAGGTCGGTGCGTTAGCTGCGGCGAAAGCGGTTACGGTGAAACGGGGAAAAGGAGTCGGTGTGGCTGGATCAGGAGTATCAAATTGCGGTCCCGCACTCGGCCTGACGGCAGATATTGCAAATCGAGAGAGCATACGCGAGATGTTGGCGAATACCATACTGGCGTACGGCGGATTGGACGGAATAGCGGTGACAGCCGGGATCTTTGTCTCTCCCGATACGGCAGGCAACATCCCCGATGCAAAATGGGCGTTGACGTATGCGATCAATGTGACCGGATCATACCTCGTTGCGGACGAGGCTCGAAGTGTCTGGCGTGAACAAGGTTTGCCCGCGGATCTCGTGCTCACGACGAGCGCGAACGCAGTCGTTCCAAAAAAGGGGAGCCTGGCGTACGATACGAGTAAGGCGGCGGCCAACCATCTTGTCCGTGAGCTGGCGATCGATCTTGCTCCGCTTGTTCGGGTAAACGGCGTTGCTCCGGCCACGGTGATTGAAGGAAGCTCAATGTTCCCGCGAGACCGGGTAATTGCATCGCTCGCAAAGTACAAAATTCCTTATGCGAACGCTGACTCGGACGACACTCTACGGAATAAACTCGCGCAATTCTATGCTCAGCGCACACTCACGGGAAAGCCTGTCACGACAGGCGACCAGGCTGAAGCAATCTATCTCTTTTTGAGTAATCGTCTCGAGAAGACAACGGGCCAGATTCTCTCGGTCGATGGCGGCCTGCAAGAAGCGTTTCTTCGATAATCGTTCCACGCTCAAGGATCAACTGAATGAAGGGATTGAATGATCTATGACCGGAGCTGAAGTACTTTCCAGAATCATGGCGACTGGTGTTGTCGCCGTGATTCGCATGAAGGATTCCCAGCGTTTGAAGAAAGTCATCGAGGCCGTCCGGCTTGGCGGCGTGAAGTCCATCGAGATTACCATGACGGTCCCCGGCGCCGTAGATGTTATCAAGCAACTTGTTCAAGACGTTCCGAAGGACGTGCTAATCGGCGCTGGAACTGTCCTGAATACCGCAACGGCTAAATCGGTTATCGAAGCAGGGGCGGTATTCGTTGTGGGACCGATTCTGAATCTGGATGTCGTCAAGTACTGCAAAGATCGGGATGTTGTGGTGATGCCCGGCTGTTTTACGCCGACCGAGATCTATACCGCGTGGAATGCAGGTGCGGATATCGTCAAGGTATTTCCGGCGACATC
>JBGOVN010000043.1:0-7371 GCA_041478155.1 Bacteroidota bacterium
GTAGGGATTTGATTACTTGTCCGCCGATCTTTTTGGCGGAATCAAATCCCTACGAGACTTACATTGTTTAATCGCTCCCGCCGTGCATTCTCATGTGCCCATGCGAAAGAATTATTTTTGGATCTAGTCTCACGAAATCGATGTGATTGCAACACGCCCGTCGAAATCACGGCTATGCCTGCCTGCATGTATGACCAAAAAAAGGGGAGTGTCATTCCCGCTTGTGTTAGGCGGGAATCCAGGTCGCGATGTAAATACGCAGGCACGCGGAAGGAGAGAACGTAAGACGCTTTCCTGGATCACCGCTAACAATCCGCGGGGCTGCCTGCCGAAGTGACTTCGACACGAAGGCAGGAATGACGGGACCCTTGGTTAGGATTTTCAGCATCCTTCAGGATGCATTCGTCGTATGAGCGTCGATGTTTCCGTCGACGCGGCGGAATACGATGCGACCGCTGGGCTTGGGAATCAGATCCCCGTTAACAACATACGGGCCCACCTACCGGCCGACAGGGATGACGAAGCGAACGTGATGTTCTTGTAGGGGCGCATTGCAATGCGCCCTGGAAATATCGTCACTTTGATAGAGGAGGACAACACGCCCGGGAAAACCAGTGGTCAGATACCGAACATGAAGGTGACGGACACTATCATCAGATGCACGTTCCTCGTTCGCCCGATGAAGTGCGTGTTGTCGTTCGGAGTATAGAGCGGGTCTTTGTCGTCATTCAATGAAAGATACGAATCGACGCGCTGGTCGACAGAGGGATGTACATCTTCCCATCCTTTGGAAAAAGGGTTGAGAAAATTGTAGGAAATGCCGACGTCGAGGGTGATTCTCGGATTGAGCGGAACGAGCGCACCTGCGGAAAGTCCGACGCCGACGCGGGATACCGCGTTCATAATGTACGCGGCATCCGAGACATTCGGGACTCCGTGAAAGGAGACGTCACCGCCGATGTCGTTGATGGCTATGCTCCCCCCGAAATAGGGGGTGAAGGGAAGCGATGGAATACTGAAGGTAAACTCAGGCCCTGCTTTTATAGAAAACACTCTTTGGGTTTGATCAATCTTCCCGATCCCGGGCGCAGCCTCTCCGTTTCCATTCATCACCGAAAAGTCGATCTCACCACTCATCGGAATTCCAACAAGAACAAACCGGCTCTTGATATGGATGTTATATCCTGCCGGGAGGCCGTACGAAGTTCCTGCGTAGTAACCGAACGTTGTTCCCCCGTAGTCAGCGGCCGGAACGGCCAACCCGCCCCCAACGCCAAGTTGCATAATCGATTGACCGAAACCCGGTTGTGTCCCGACGGCGTACCAGAAGAACGAAAGAAGAATCCTGGCTCGGATTTTCATTCACCCTTCTCTCCCTGCACGGGCAATCGAGGTTCGACGAAGTAAACTTTTTCCCGCTCGATGAGCACCGTGCCGGTGGGAGCCCCTTTAGGCTTTCGTACATACTTTCCTTCGCAAGCAGCAACGGGGACGCTCTTCGCCTTCTTCATCTTACTATAGTAAGCGGCGATGGCGGCCGCCTGTTCAATCGCCTGCCTTGTCGGCTCGCCCTTTCCGGTGCCGGTCTTTAGGACGACGTGTGACCCGCCTGCCCCTCTGACGTGAAACCACAAGTCATTCTGTTTCGTGTATCGCGTCGTAAGCAAATCGTTGTTCTCACTGCTCTTACCGGCCCAAACCTGAAAACCCCCGACGACGGTGAAGACCCGAAAAGGGATTTGTTCTTCCGTTCGGATTTTTCTCGTTCCCACATTCCGTATTCCCGCTTTTTGAAGGTTGGACGCGTGAGCCTTCAAGAAATCCTTGAGCGCTTCGTCGGATCCGACATCATCGAGCTCCTCTACGAGGAGACGGAGGATCGTCCGCCTCTGCTCCAATATCTTCTTGCGTTCCAGCTGTTCCTCGACAGCACGCCGAATCCGCTTTGCCTTTTCGTAATATCGCTCCGCATTCTTCGCAGGCGTCAAATGAGGGTCGAGGGGAATCGAGATTGGTTTGTTCGAGCCGTCGTATGTGTCCTGAATCTTGGCGACCTTCATTCCTTTTTCGAGAAGATGGATATTCGCTGTGAGAGTCTTCCCCATCGTTTCGTATTCTGCCGCCTGGTCAACCGTGGTCGATTCCTGGTCAATTTTTGCGAGCGTACGTTCGGTTTGGGCTAATTCCTTCCTCACCATCTCCCCGAGGCTTTCTTTTCCCCTCAGAAATGATTTGTCCCTGCGGGAGCTGCCGATGAAGACCCGGATTGCTTCATGGATCGATCCGAACTCTTCGGATCGGAAGTGCTCAAGGTGTTCGAGAGGAATTATCGCAAATTCGACCGGAGACGTTCCATCATAATAGATGCGAGGAGAGGGGGTCCCGGTAACGTCCTGCTCAACAGAAGAGGCCGCGCTGAAGAGACGCCCGAGCTCTTTCGTAGTCAGGCTGACGGGGATGGCGGGCGAATCCATCTGAGCACGGTGGATGGTTTCCCGAATCAATACACTTCCGAACTGCGGGAGTACGCGCTTAAGGGAGCCGGAGAGAGTCGGATTTGCAACGCTTTCGGCCGATCTCATTTCCATGGAAAAAAGATCGAGGGACGACAACGGAACGCTGGGAGATCGAGTTGGCTGCTCAAGATGGCCGCCAATCAGTTCTTTTTTTCTCAGAAAAACGCCCAAAATCACGCGCCGTCCGTCAGTAAAATAGACGTTTGCTTTAGAGCCGTAGCACTGGAAGATCAATTGCCCCTCAGGAGCGAGACCAATTGTAACCTCACGGTCTGCCGGATGAATGGTGACGCTCTTGACCGTCCGTCCCACCACATCGTCGAGGAGATTGACGGTATTTCTTTTCGCGCGGTCGAATCGATTCCGAGTGAAGAGAAAATTCTGGGCAGGTTCGCATCCGATGACAAGAACGGCCGGTTCGTTTCTTTCTTCCTCATCGAAAAAAAGAATAAGCTCGTGCTTCTCTTGCGAAAAAATTGAGGATATTCGCCGGTTTACAAGGAGTCCCCGGAGGTCGTTCGCAATGTGGACAAGTGTGTAGTAGTTTGTAACCATCGAGGATCCCCGCCTGCCACGTTGGAACAATCGAGGCGGGCAGGCCGCCGTTCCAAAAACTTCCACAAAAAAGAGAGGAAATGCAATTGATTCTGTTGATAAGTTGTGAATAGCGTCGTGCAAAGGATGTGAGAAACTAGTTGTTGTCCTCTCCTCGGAATTTGAGTACATTGACAATACGGGGGACAATATGGGGACACTTCGGGACACCGTGGAAGCATTCACCGAAAGGAAATTTGACCGTGGTTTATAGCATGACCGGCTATGGCCGTGCAGAAGTAGCGAAACGCGGCCTGACCGCGAACGTCGAAGTACGAAGCGTGAACAGTCGATACCTCGAAGTTACGACCCGGCTTCCCCGATCGTTGTCGCAACGGGAAAAAGATGTCAAGGATATCGTCCGCACAGTTCTCAAGCGGGGCAGCCTCAACGTAACGGTGAAACTCGAGCATGAATCGAACGGCGCGACGGCTCTCAAAATTAACGCGTCGGCTGCGAAATCATACTACAAACTTCTCAACGATTTGCGTAAGACGGTAAAGTTGAAGGAAAAGGTGAAGCTCGAGCATCTGCTGAACTTCTCAGAGGTACTCGAACCTCCCGACGAGGCCGACAACGATGAGCAAGAATGGGAAGTCGTTCAAGAGGCTTTGCGCATGGCGATGAAGGACCTGAACACTATGCGCGTTCAAGAGGGGGCGGAGCTCGTCAAAGACCTTGAGAAACGCATACAGTGGTTGAATGAGACTATCGAGAAGATCCAGACCCTTTCGCTGGAGAGAATTCCGGAAGAGCGAACACGGTTGCGGGAACGAGTGACGCAACTCGTCGACGACCCTGCCATCATCGACCAAAAACGGCTGGAGCTCGAAATTGCGCTCCTTGCAGAGAAGCTGGACGTCACGGAAGAATGCGTCCGTTTCCGCAGCCATAACAAGTTTTTTCTCGAAGCGCTGAGGAACGATGAATCGGCGGGTCGGAAGCTGAACTTCCTGATACAGGAAATAAACCGGGAGGCGAACACCATCGGTTCCAAGGCGAACGATGCGACGATTGCCCATCTTGCCGTCCAGACGAAGGAAGAGCTCGAGAAGATTCGGGAACAGGTGCAGAATATTGAGTAGAAGGAGATAGGAGGGAGAAGACAGGAGGTAGGAGATAGGAATTAGGGAATAAAAGATGGAATGGTGGAGGGAAACGAAGGTGATAGGAGGAAGGAAATAGGAGGTAGCAGAGAGGAGGGAGGGAAGAAGAGATGGAGAATGGAAGGAGCAAAAAGAGAAAAGGTTGTAAGGAGTAAGCAGAATGCCGAAGCTAAGAGCTAACAGCTAACCCCTTCGGGGTTTTGTGAAAAACAGACGTGGGATTTATCCCACGACGGAGAAGAAGCAGGAATCAGACTTGGAAGATGGGATGGCGGAAGGAGAAGCCAGGAGGAAGAAGGGAAGGTTGAGGTAGAGAGGAAAAAGGAGTAAGTAGTATACAGGAAAGCAGTAGACAGTAAGAAGTAGGCAGAGAGCCAAGCTAAGAGCGTAAGAGCTAATAGCTAAACGCTAACAGCTCTCTGAAACCTCAAATCTCAAACCTGAAACCGTCAAGCCTTCATCAATCACCAAATTATCATTTACCCAATTACCAAATTCACAGTTACTCATTATGCTCCATTACTCCATTACTCCATTACTCCTTTTTTTCATTCTTCCATGTCCCGTGGTCGACTCATTGTAATCTCAGCGCCGAGCGGTTCGGGGAAAACGACAATCGCGAAGGCGATTATGCAGCGGTACCCCGCGATGCTGTTCTCGGTTTCCGCGACCACGCGGCGGATGCGCAACAGCGAGCTCGACGGGAAGGATTATTTTTTCTTAACGAACGAGGAGTTTGACAGACGGGTCAAAGCCGGCGATCTCGTCGAGCACGAAGAAATTTACGGAAATTATTACGGGACGCTTAAGAGCGAGGTCGATAAGGCGCTTCAACGCGGGAGCGTCATGTTATTCGACGTCGATGTAAAGGGGGCGCTCTCGATCAAGCGACAGTATGGCCTTGACGCGGTTCTTATCTTCATCAAGCCGCCGAGCTTCGAAGTTTTGAAGCAGCGACTTCTGAATCGAAAGACGGAAGACGAAGCAACGATGGAGCGACGACTCGCCCGCGTTGCGATGGAATTGAACATGGGGAGTCAATTCGACTACCAGGTTGTGAACGACCGGCTGGAGAAAGCGATTGACGAAGTAGACGCGATCATCCGGCAGCAGACCGAAACAGCAAGTATCCATCAACACTCATGAAACCAAGGAGAAACATCCGTGCCCATTAAACCAATTGATATGCAAGGCTTCATCGACAACGTTGGAAATATTTACCAGGCGATTGTCGTGACCTCGAAACGAGCACGACAGCTTCACGAGGAAATAAAGATCGAACTGAACCAGCGATTGGAAACAGTTAAATCGTTGACAGCGACAACCGAGGCCGAGGAAGAGCTCGACAACGCGGCAGCGAATCCGGACCAGCTCAAGATCAGCCTCGAGTTCGAGAAGCGTCCGAAGCCCACAGACCTTGCGCTGGACGAAATGAAGCAGGGGAAGGTGGATTTTCGTTACAAGGAGCCGATCGCTTTGCCCGTGAAGGATAAGGAAGAAGAGTCTTAATAAACAGAGGGATGCGTGCTTCGCGGTAAGCACATAGTGCTCGGTGTGACAGGCGGTATCGCTGCCTACAAAGCGTGCTACCTCCTCCGGGAGCTCGTACACGCGGGCGCGGAGGTGAAGGTCATCATGACGGACGCCGCGACGAAGTTTGTCGCGCCGTTGACGTTTTCCACACTGTCGAATAATCCCGTCGCAACAGACCTGTGGGCGAGCAATCAGTCGACAAGTTCAGAAATCGGTACGAGGCATATCGACTTTGCAAACTGGGCCGATATGCTGCTCATCGCCCCCGCCTCGGCGCAGACGATCGCCAAACTTGCAAACGGGCTGTCGGACAATCTTCTCACCATCACGGCCCTCGCATGCACCCGTCCCATTCTCCTCGCGCCGACGATGGATGCGGACATGTACCTTAGCAGTGTCACTCAGGAGAACATTGCCCGCCTCAAAGAGCGCGGATATTTCATCATCCCTACAGAAAAGGGAGAACATGCGAGCGGGCTTCAGGGGCCAGGACGGCTGCCCGAGATCGCAGCTATTATCGACTTCGTCGAGCGCATTGCCCGGAAGTCGCATCACGATTTCAGGAAGAAACGGATACTGGTTACCGCCGGACCTACCTACGAAGCAATCGACCCCGTACGGTTCATTAGCAACAGGTCGTCCGGAAAAATGGGATTCGCGATTGCGAACGCGGCGGCCTTGCGCGGCGCAACCGTCACACTCGTGACGGGTCCGGTGAGCCTCGAAACGCCCAAGAATGTTGCGCGTATAGATGTCGAATCGGCGCAAGAGATGTTCAAGGCGGTCAACGACCATGGGAAGAAGGCGGACGCAATCATCATGGCAGCCGCCGTGGCAGATTATGCCCCAGAGAACCCCGCCCGCCAAAAGATCAAGAAACGAGCGGGGAGCGGGACGCCAAACCTGCGTTTAATAACAACTCCCGACATTCTCGAGACGTTGGGCAAGCGTAAGAACGGCAAGTTACTCGTCGGCTTTGCCCTGGAAACCGACAACGGACTCGCCAACGCTCGTGAAAAATTGAAAAGAAAAAACCTCGACCTGATCGTCCTGAATACCCTCAAGCAGCGCAAGAGCGTCTTCGGCTCCGATTCAAACGTCGTTACCATCATCGACCGTAAGGGCAAAGCGGAACAGTTTCCCGAGATGCCGAAATTCGATGTTGCAAATACTATTCTGGACAGAATAAAAGATCTTCTTTGACCGCTGGTGAGATTTTTGTATGGCCGATTCCGACCGGGACTTCCTCCGTCTGCTTTCCGACGCTGAAAAATACTTCCAAGTACAAAAAGACCTCTACGGAGATTCGTTTTTTCGCGCGACGCCTGCACCTTCGACAGCGGCTGTTGCTGCACCCCCAACGGCGAATGTGAAAAAGACAGTAACCTCGATCGATGCTCCTCGGCCCGTTCAGTCGTCCGATTTATTCGGGAACTCTCCACCGCTCTCGACGCCGCGACTCGCCGAGGCGCTTCCGGCGTACCCGCAGGAACCATGGACGAGTGCGCAATCGATCGACGTTTTGAATGCGCTGATCTGCAATTGCCTCAAGTGCGGCCTCGGACACACACGAAAGAAATTTGTCTTCGGTGTCGGTAATCCGAAGGCGGACGTCGTTGTCA
>JBGOVN010000137.1:0-4622 GCA_041478155.1 Bacteroidota bacterium
GCTTTCGCGTCGAGTGGTAGCGTACCGAGTAATGCAAATTGGAGGACCTGGTTCTTGTCGACATTGGAGAACAGAGGAAGGATGGATCCTTTCAGGAGACCGTGCTCGTAGGCTGTCTTGACGGCCTGCGTCTTCTCGGTAAAAAATCTGAGAAACGGGCTTCGATATTGGAAAAGCTCAACGCTACCGATGAGCACGGCAAGCAGACTGAGCGATACAACCGCGGGGATATATTTTCGCGGGAATGGAAGTAAGTTGCGCTCTTCTTCCCGCCGTCGGTCAAGGCTTGCTGATAGTCGAGTCCAGAACACACCGTCCGGGGCAAGTTTCGGTTTCGATGACAGGATTGCGCCGAGTTTCTTCAGCTCTCGCAGTTCTTGTTGAGCTTCGGGATGGCCGGCGATATACTCTTCGAGTTCCTTCTTCTTCCCCTCGTGGAGGGCGCCATCAATATAAAGAGAGAGTAGATGGGAAAGTTCTTGTGGTGACAAACGGTTCATAGTTCAAACCTCCTCCAAAAGGGGTTTTAGCACCTTGCGCAGCATCGCGCGCGCGCGAGAGAGCCGGGACTTCACGGTCCCGATCTCGCATTGCATGACATCGGCGATTTCCTCATACGAGAGACCATCGATATCCTTCAGGACGATAGCCATACGGAATTTTTCCGGGAGCATTTTCAATCCCATCGCGACGAGCTCCTCATCGTCCCGGTTGACTGGGTCGACGGAAATCTTCGCTTGCAGCTCGTCCGCAATCCCTTCGTCCAGACGTTGGAACGAAAAGAATTTGCGTACCTTTCTCTTCCTGAGTTCATCTCGGCTTTTGTTTACCGCAATACGGTAGAGCCAAGTGTAGAACGACGACTCATAGCGAAAGTGCGCCAGGCCTTCATACGCTTTAATAAACACCTCCTGAGCGAGGTCTTCGACGATATCCGGCTCATGGAAGATCGAGTAAATCAGGTTGCGTATGCGTTCCTGGTACCGCTGAATCAACGTCTTAAAGACATGCCGGTCGCCGCCCTGAAAGAGGGTGATGAGTACTTCATCGCTCTTCGATTCAAGCGAGGTTTCCAACACGACACTGTCTACCCGTTCCTGCATGGACTCTTCCCGTCTGCTTGATGGTTGATCGTAAAGTACGGAACTTCGCACCTCAACTCCAAACGGACCCGTTTGTTGCTGCACCAGGAGTCCGCCGCCAGAAAGTTGCACGTTCACGTCCTTATCCTTACGAGTATTTTTCAAGAAGGTTGTTCGTTCAGAAGAGTTCTCTGCACATTTCTTAGACGGCATGGTCTCGCGGCTTGTTCCATCGAAGAAACAAAAAACTCGTGTAACCACAGCGCTTACACGAGTTTTACAAAACTTGAAGAGTTTTGGGGTCAGGCTGCGGCAGTTTCCTCCGCGGGCTCTTTCCTGTCGACAGTCCGTCGTTCGAATTCATCTCTGAATCGCTTAATCATCGCCTGGACCGGCCACGCAGCAGCATCGCCCAGTGCGCAGATGGTGTTCCCCTCGACGTTATTCGCGACCTCGAGAAGAAGGTCAATGTCTGATGCCCGTGCTTCAGAATTCTCGAATCGCTTGAGCATCTTCCACATCCATCCTGTCCCTTCCCTGCACGGAGTGCATTGTCCGCACGATTCGTGGTAGTAGAACTTCGTGATGCGTGTCAGGACCTTGATAAGGTCGGTATCTTCATCCATCACAATCACGCCTGCCGTGCCGACCGCGGAACCGGCCGCCTTGAGCGAATCGGCGTCCATGCGCACGCCTTCCAGAGATTCACCGCGCAAAATCATCGTTGATGATCCGCCGGGAATAACTGCCTTGATACGTTTGTTGCCCGGTACTCCCCCCGCCCACTTATAGATGATTTCAACCAGCGATTCTCCCGTCGGCATCTCAAACACACCCGGATTGTTCACATGTCCGCTCACTCCGACGAGGATGGGTCCCGGATGCTTTGGCGCACCGATCTTCGAGTACCACTCCCAGCCTTTGTTGAGAATGATAGGAACGTTTGCAATCGTTTCGACGTTGTTGATCGTCGTCGGGCAACCCCACAATCCGTACTGTGCCTGGAAGGGAGGCTTAATACGCGGGTAGCCCCGATCCCCCTCGAGTGAATTCATCAGCGCAGATTCTTCTCCGCAAATGTAGGCGCCGGCACCTTTGTGCACGTAGATATTCGTCGAGAAATTCGTGCCGCAAATATTTTGTCCGACGTAGCCGTTTGCGTACGCCTCGGCCAGAGCCTGTTCGACGATCCTGACCCACTTTGCATACTCGCCGCGAATGTAGAGATACGCTGTCGTGATGCCCATGGCATAGCAGGCGATCACAATCCCTTCAATGAGTTGATGCGGGTTGGATTCAAAGATCTGCCGATCCTTAAAGGTCCCGGGCTCCGACTCGTCGCCGTTGACGCAAAGGTACTTCAGCTTGGTCGTCTGCTTCGGCATGAACGTCCACTTGAGACCGGTGGGGAAGCATGCCCCTCCCCTGCCGCGGAGGTTCGACTTTTTCACTTCATCGGTAACCTCCTCCGGTTTCATGCTGAGGGATTTTTTGAGGGCCTTGTAGCCGCCGTTTGCCACATACACATCGAGCTTGTGGAGATCCTTGACCTCCGGCAGGATGACCGGATCCCACGAAGTGACTTTGCTGGCGTCAGCAGGCCTGGTACTCATTTCAATCCGTCCAAAATTGAATTGACCTTTTCATTGTTCAGATTCTCATAGTATTCTTCGCCGATGGCGAACATCGGAGCGTTGCCGCATGCCCCCATGCACTCGACCTCGGTCAGCGAGAACTTCCGGTCGCCCGTTGTCTCGCCGCACCGAACTCCCAACCTCCGCTCAAGATGCTCGACAATTTTTCCCGAGCCTCGCAGCATGCAGGAGACGTTCGTACAAACTTCGATGTGGTATTTGCCCGCCGGCTTCGAATGGTACATCGTGTAGAAGGTCACGACGCCGAGAATTTGGCCGTACGGCACGCCGAGCAATCCGGCGACGTACTTCATCGCCTCCTCGGAAATGAAACCGTACTCTTCCTGCACCATCCACAAGACCGGCAGTGTAAGAGACTTTGTGTCGGGATAACGGCGTTTCAGTTCGTCGAATCGTTGGAGATGTTCGGAGGAAAGCATTGGATTGTGTTATGAAGAATATATGAGATAAACGAGACCATCGTTGAGCCTATTTGTCGGCTTCTCCCATGACAGGGTCGAGGCTGCCGATGATGGCGACAACGTCGGAGATCATGGCCCCTTTGACCAACAGCGGGAGCGCCTGGAGGTTCACGAACGACGGTGAACGGATCTTCAATCGCCATGGATGGCCCTTGCCGTCACTGTAAATGTAAAAGCCCAATTCCCCTTTCGGCGCTTCGCCCGCGAAGTAAATCTCGCCGACGGGAGGTTCGACGCCGAAGTTGACAATCATGAAGTCGTGGATCAGCTCCTCCATACGCGTGTAGACCCGTTCCTTCTTCGGCAACACTTTCTTCGGCTTGAACGCATGGACTTCACCTTCCGGCATGCGCTCGAGGGCTTGCCGGACAATCTTCGCACTTTCCTTCATTTCCGCAACGCGCTGGTAGTACCGGGCAAGAGTATCGCCGCCGGTGTAGGTCGGGATGTCAAAATCGAGCTCCTTGTAAACGAGGTACGGGTTGGCGCGCCGCAAGTCGTGTTCGACCCCGCAGGCACGCAGGCCGGGACCGGTCATGCCGAGGTCAATCGCCTGCTCTCTTGTAATGACGCCGATCCCGTCCGTCCGTTCGACAAAGATCCGGTTCTTGTTCAGCAGACTCTCACACTCGCCGATATTCTTCGGGAACTCGTCTATGTACGTCGTGATCGCGCCCGCAACGCCGGGAAGCAGGTCTTGCGCCAATCCGCCGATGCGGGTAAAGCTCGTCGTGAATCGGGCCCCCGCGATGCTTTCAAAGAGGTCGTAGAGCTTCTCACGTTCGCGGAATGACCACATGAACACCGTCAGCGCACCGACGTCCATCGCGAGCGAGCCGAGCCAGAGGAGATGGGATGAAATGCGCGCGAGCTCGGAGATGACCACGCGGAGATACTGAGCGCGCGGAGGAGCCTCGATGCCGAGGAGTTTTTCGACTGCCAGCGCGTAAATCGTATTGTTGGAAAGAGGGGAGAGATAGTCGAGACGGTCGGTGTGCGGGATGAACTCGTGATACGTGCAATTCTCCGCCAGCTTTTCGTAGCCGCGATGCAGATACCCAAGCTCGGGAACACACGCGACCACCGTTTCGCCGTCCAACTTCACAAGCAACCTCAAAACGCCATGGGTCGCAGGATGCTGCGGGCCCATGTTGAGGATCATCGAGCTTTCGAGCGGGTCATCAAACGAGACGCTTGTGTTTTGGTCCTCGAGTGCCTCGAGGATCCTGGAGCGGGGATTCGTTTCTGTTACAGACGTTTCCATACTCACTTTTTCGGAAGCGCAAGAGAGCCGGGTATTCCCATAAGCGGAAACTCTTTGCGGAGCGGAAAATGTTCGAACTCATCCGGCAAATACATGCGGCGCAAGTCGGGATGACCTTCGAACACGATGCCGAACATGTCGTAGGTCTCCCGTTCATGCC
>JBGOVN010000308.1:0-2757 GCA_041478155.1 Bacteroidota bacterium
AGGAGCTCTCTTTTATGGTCTCCTCGACATTGCGCGGGAGTGGCAGGGACCATTCCTGCAGACAATCCGTATCGATCTGTCCCCCTGGTCGCTGCCGAAGTACACGTTCTTCTCGCTCGTCCGGGGATTTGCCGCCTACGCCCTTTCACTCCTCTTCACACTTGTCTACGGATACGTCGCCGCCTCCAGCAGAAAAGCGGAGCGATTCATGTTGCCGGTTCTCGATATTCTCCAAAGCATTCCCGTACTCGGATTCCTCCCCGGCGTTGTGCTCGGACTCGTTGCAATCTTTCCCAGCTCGAATCTTGGACTCGAACTCGCCGCCGTCATCATGATCTTTACCGGACAGGTTTGGAACATGACGTTCAGTTTTTTTAACTCCCTTCGCGCAATTCCCGACGAGCTCCGGGACGCCGCACGAGTCTACAAGGTGAATTGGTGGCAGCGGTTTACGCAACTCGAACTACCGTACTCTGCGATCAGCCTGATCTGGAACAGCATGATGTCGATGGCGGGTGGATGGTTCTTCCTGATTATCAACGAGGCTTTCGTCCTCGGAGAAAAAGACTTTCGCCTCCCTGGTATTGGATCCTACATGAGCGTCGCCATCGAACAAGGGAACGTCGTAGCAATGGTTAATGCCGTCCTCGCCATGACGGTAATGATCGTGGCAGTCGATCAGTTGTTCTGGCGGCCAATCGTTGCGTGGGCGCAGAAATATAAATTCGAGGACATCGAAGCTGTGGAAGCTCCGCAGTCGTTCGTGCTTAATTTTCTCAACCGGTCGCACCTGCTCAGGTTTTTCCGTGAAAACCTCTGGCATCCGATCTCAGCGCGCATTGCCAGGTTCTCCATCCGAACCCGGGCATCGGCCTTGGAACAAGCCCCTGATGGTCCCGCGAAGACACGAAGCATGGTCAGAAAAGCAGCCGTCACTGTCGCGCAAGCGGCCGGCATCGCACTCGCGGTGTGGGGCCTTTGGAGGCTCGTCACCCTCCTTGTTACCGTCAACGGATCAGAATGGCTCACAATTCTTTTCCACCTCGCTCTCACCTCAGCCCGGGTCGTCGCAGCCGTGGTTCTCGGCACCCTCTTCATGGTACCCATCGGCGTTGCGATCGGCACGAGTCCAAAACTTTCTCGCGCCCTCCAGCCTGTGGTGCAGGTTGTAGCTTCGTTTCCCGCTCCGATGCTTTTTCCTCTCGTCATTCTCGCTCTTGAAAGTGTCAACGTGGGAATCGGCACCGGCGCGGTGGTTCTCATGATGCTCGGGACACAATGGTACATCCTGTTTAATGTTGTGGCGGGCGCAATGGGAATTCCGAACGACCTTCACGAGGCTGCCTCTTTCTTTCGCGTTGCGGGATGGAACAGATGGAAGCGATTGATACTTCCAGCAATATTTCCGAGCTTGATCACAGGCTGGGTTACCGCAACAGGGGGCGCGTGGAACGCGAGCATCGTCGCCGAATACGTCCACTTCGGCCATCGCCGGCTCATTGCCGCCGGACTTGGGTCAACGATTACCAATGCGACCGACCAGGGAAATTTCGGCGTCCTTGCTGCAAGCGTTACGATGATGGCAGCAACCGTTGTTGTCTTTAACAGACTGGTGTGGAAAAGGCTTTACCGAAAAGCCGAAGAACGATTTAGCATGAACAAATGATTACGAACGACATACCCATCGGCGAGCTGAAAAACGTTACGAAACGGTACGATTTGCCGAACGGTACGGAGATCCTCGTCCTGGAAAACATTTCGTTCCACATTATGCCGGGCGAGATCGTCGCACTCCTGGGTCCTTCAGGCTGCGGTAAATCCACTATGATGCGAATCCTCACCGGCCTCATCGAGCCGAGCGCCGGCGAGGTTCTTGCTTATGGCAAACCGCTGAAGGGAATCCATCCCCGGGCATCGATGGTATTTCAGAATTTTGCCCTCTACCCCTGGCTGACGGTTAACCAGAATGTCGCGATGGGTCTCGAGTGGATGAAGCTCCCCGAGAGTGAGGTTCGCGAGCGAGTGAAGCGTGCTATCGACAAGGTCGGACTGGAGGGATTTGAAGAGGCGTATCCCCGGGAGCTCTCGGGGGGAATGAAACAACGCGTCGGAATTGCTCGGGCACTGATCGTCCAGCCTGAGTTGCTCTGTATGGATGAACCTTTCAGTGCCTTGGATGTTCTCACGGCCGAGAACCTCCGCGCCGAGGTCTTAGACCTGTTCCACGACCACAAGGTCGACGTCAAGAGCGTCCTGTTCGTCACGCACGACATCCGGGAAGCAATCCTTCTTGCGACGCGAATCATCGTTCTCGGAGCAAACCCCGGAATGGTCAGAATAATCATTCCGAACGACCTCCCCTACCCTCGCAACCCCCGTTCGTCAGTCTTTCTCGCTCTCATCGACCGCATCCACGACATCGTGACGAAGTCGATCATCCCCGACGAACCCTCGGCTGTGGTCACACCTTCGAGACGGGTCGAGGCCCTTCCGCTCGTCTCGCCCAATAAGATCATCGGTCTCCTTGAGACACTTGAAGAAAATAAGGGAACGATCGATGTCTTCGAGCTTGCCGGAAAAATCGGCAAAGATTTCGGGTCGACGCTCGCCGTTGTCAAAGCGGCCGAGATGCTCGACTTTGTCGACACCCCGCGGCAGGAGGTCGTTTTCACAGAAACCGGACGCAGATTCCTCGCCGGAGACGTGAACGCTCGCAAGACGCTTTTCCGACAACAGATGCTGACATTACGCCTTTTC
>JBGOVN010000300.1:0-2782 GCA_041478155.1 Bacteroidota bacterium
CAACGAAGGCAAGTCCATACTCTATCGACGAGAATATCTGGGGTACCAGCATAGAATGCGGTGTCCTGGAAGATCCGATGGTGGCACCTCCTGAAGATGCATACCAGCGAACTGTGGCTCCGGAAAAGGCGCCCGATAAACCCGCCTATGTAACAATCCAGTTCAAGGAGGGAATTCCGGTCGGATTGAACGGGAAGGCGATGAACGGCGTGAAGCTGATCGATATGCTGAACGAACTCGGCGGCGCAAACGGCGTCGGCCGCCTGGATCTTGTTGAAAACCGTCTGGTCGGCATCAAGTCGCGCGAAGTCTACGAAGCACCCGGGGCAACCATCCTGCATTTCGCTCACCGCGAGCTCGAGCGGTTGACGCTCGACAAGGAGGTAATGCACTATAAGGCGAAGGTTTCACACGACTACGCCGACCTGATTTACAACGGACTCTGGTTCACGCCCTTGCGGACATCCCTCGACGCGTTTATCAACGTAACCCAGAAGACGGTCAACGGTCTCGTTAAAGTCCGGCTCTACAAAGGAAATGTCGAGATCGCGGGTCGCAGTTCGCCCAACTCACTCTACGACACGAAGCTGGCAACGTACACCGAGGACGATAAGTTCGACCACAAAGCGAGCGTCGGATTTATTACAATTTTCGGATTGCCTGTGAAGACATTTTATCGCGTGAACAAGAACGGGTTTGGCAAGAAGCTGGCACTCGTTCGGAAAAAGAAAGCGTAGACGTTGCGTTGAATCCAACATGGGGACGATGACTGCATATCTTCATCGTCCCCGTTTTTTTGTCGAATTGTTCTCCAATTCTTTATTGTTTACCTTTACCCCATTGAATTGATTTAACCCTCTGGAGGTCCCGTTTGCATCGTCTTCAGCTCTCCCTTATCCTTCTTCCAACTGTCGCATTTTCACAATTCCTCACCGACTCATCGAAACTCGTCAAGCATGATTCCCTCTTCGTCCGCGTCGTAGTACCGGAGACCGATTCGGTCAACACGCCGTTCTCGCGGTACCGAATCGCGGCTAGCACAGTTCCTTCAGCGAAAGCTTTCATTAACGGAAAAGAGACTCGCGTCTACGCGAGTGGCGCGTTCGTCGGACTTGTTCCTGTTCCGATCGGAACCAGCATCCTCCATCTTGCCGTTAAGACGGCAATCGGTGATTCGGCCTGGAAAGATTTTACGTTTATCCGTCCGGAGCCGATCAAAACATCTCCCAAGGATACTTTAACAATCGACGATGCTCTGATGGAGCCGTCTCAAGATCTATGGCTCGGGAAGAATGATATCCTCGAGGTGAAATTTAAGGGAAGCCCGGGATATGAAGGCTATTTCGAAATCGATGGAGTCGAGTCGGGTATCCCCATGCGCGAGCTTCCTCCAAAGGAAGCGGGGGGATTGCGCGGAGTCTACATCGGGCGCTACAACATCAAGGAATCTGACCATTCGCAGGGCTATCCGGTCAAGTTTAAGTTGAAGAAGAGCTTTTGGAGCAGTGAAAAGGCGCTCTCCAAAGGAAAGGTTTGGATTATTCCTGACTCTCTCCCTCGCGTCGCGGAGATGGTGGGGCGTAGGCCGTTTCTGAACGCAGGACTTGGAACAGATCGGCTCGGTGGAGCAAAGCTTGGCTACGTGCAACCGGGTGTCCAGCTGGAGGTTGTCGGTAAGGTCGGACAGCAATACCGCATCAAGCTCTCGGAAGCCATGGAAGGTTGGCTCCCCGAGGATTTTGCAAAACTTCTCCCACTCGACACACCTCTTCCCCATTCCCTCACAGGGTCGATCTCGGCAACCGGCAACGACTCTCTCGACATCGTCACTGTCGCGCTCTCTCAGAGGCTTCCGTACGTGAGCGAGCAGCAAGTAAACCCAAACGCAATCGTTGTTGACGTCTTCGATGCAACGTCGAACACGAACTGGGTGACACACCATCTTTCTGCAAAAGGAGTCGAAAGTGTAAAATGGAATCAGGTCGCGGCGGACCAGTATCGCTTGACGATCACTCTAAAATACAAGCAACACTGGGGTTATGATATCGACTATAACGGCGGAACAAACCTGCGAATCCGCATGCGTCGCCCTCCTGTAAGCACGAAGCGGGATAGTGTTTTAGCCGGGCTGACCATCGCTATCGATGCGGGGCACGGTGGAACCAATATCGGAGCCCTCGGGGCAACGGGAGTGCGCGAGATGGATCTGACGCTGGCGATTGCGAAAAATCTCGACTCGCTCCTCAGAACAAAGGGAGTCAAAACGGTCTTAACGAGACTGGGGGGGGAAGGGCCGTCGATGCCCGAGCGTACTGAAAGGATCGTTGGTTCCGGGGCGCAGATTCTCGTGAGCATTCATTGCAACTCGACAGGGGAAACCGCGGACCCGCTCAGCGTTCAGGGGACGAGCACGTACTACCGCTATGTAGGCTTCAAGCCGCTCGCAAACATCATGTACGACAGAATGCTGCAACTCGGACTTAATCAGTTTGGGGTGACAGGAAGCTTCAACTTTTCCCTCAACGCTCCAACGCAACTTCCGAATGTGCTCGTGGAAACGGCGTTCGTTTCAAACCCTGAGGATGAAATGTTGCTGATTGACAACGCGTTCCGGATAAAAATTGCAGAACAAATAACGAAAGGATTGGAAGATTTCATGCAAAAGTACGGTGAGGATATGAGGGGGGATAAACCGGAGGTCAAAAGTGAAAGGTGAAAAGTAAGAAGTGAAAAGTAAGAAGTGGTAAGTCGATGTAAGCAACAAACTAGAGGGGGTTGTCTG